>CAZZXJ010000009.1:0-29912 GCA_964657905.1 uncultured Stigonema sp. | reverse complement strand
TATGCCCTATGCCCATTTCCTAACCTTGATTTATCGTGTTACCTTTCCCATATAACTTCCCCATAATTGCGCAGCTTGAGCGCTACTACTATTACCAGATGTGGGGGAATTGTTATCATTTCCTAGCCAAATACCAGTTACCAGTCGCCGACTGGGAATAAAGCCGATAAACCACAGGTCAACGTTGTTGTTTGTTGTACCGGTTTTTCCAGCTTCCCCTAGTCCAAGAGCTGCACTGCGACCAGTACCCTCTGTGATTACCCCGCGCAGCAAACGAGTCATTGTATCGGCTACTTCAGTTTTCAGCACTCGCTTGTTCGCCTCTGAATCTTGGTCGAAGGAGTAGATGACGCGGCAAGTCTTTAAATCGTTGCGATCGCGGCAATCACTGCTGTCTAGAATCCGGCTAATGGCATGGGGACGATTCCACACCCCGCCGTTGCCAATGCTACCAAAAGCACCCGTCATCTCCAAGACATTGACTACACTTTGGCCAATCACCAAGCCCGGAACTGGATCGAGGGGAGACTTTACTCCCAAACGTCGCGCCATCCCAACGACTTTATCTAGCCCTATCTGCTTGGCAACCCTTAGAGCAATTGGGTTTTCCGACTGGGCAAGTCCAGTGGCGATAGTTAATTCGCTCTTTCCCGTACGACAGGGTTTGTAGGTAAAGCCTTGCCAACGCAAAGGAGCACAGGAATAAGACGTGTCGGGTGAAATCCCCTGTTCTATAGCAGCTGTGTAAGTAAAGACTTTGAAGGTAGAACCGGGCTGTCTTTCAGCTTGGACAGTACGATTGAACTGACTACTTTTGTAATTAGTTCCGCCCACCATAGCGAGGATACTACCAGTGCTGGAATCAAGGGTAACGAGTGCGCCTTGAGAAAAACCAAAGCTTGGGCCATTATTGCTGACATGTTTACGCAGCGCTGTATCTGCTTGTGCCTGAAATGCTGGATCTAGCTGGGTTTCAATGATAAAGTTGCCTTCTTGTGCTAGGTCTTTTCCCAAGATGGATTCGAGTTCTTGGAAGACATAACTGTAAAAATAAGGAGCAATAGTCTTTGCCTGTTGGTCGCAGGCTTTACGGCTGATGTCAAGGGGCGATCGCCTAGCTCGGTTATACTCATCTTGTGTGATTTTGCCGATCTCCAGCAATCGCCTCAGCACACGATTGCGGTATTCAGTTGTTTTTAGCTTATTCTGGGTATCTCCACCACAAAAATCGAAGCCATTGGGAGCAGGTAAAATTGCCACTAACGTTGCTGCTTCCGAGAGAGTTAACTCTTTTGCCGACTTATCAAAGTAATACTTGGCAGCATCCTCAAAGCCAGAGGTGCTTGCTCCTAAGAAAACCCGATTTAAATAAGTCAGCAAAATCTCATCTTTGCTGTAAAAAGCTTCTAACTTCAGGGCGACAACTGCTTCTCGGAATTTGCGCCCGAGGGAGTCCTGTCTTCCCACATAATCGCGGAACAAACTGCGGGCGACCTGCTGAGTCACAGTACTAGCACCTTGTTGGACATCGCCGCTTTTGGTATTTATGAATACTGCTCGCAAAACCCCCAGTGGGTCTACGCCAAAGTGCCAGTAATAACGGGTGTCCTCTGAGGCTACTACTGCTGCTGGCAAATAAGGACCAAAGTCCCGTAACTGCTTCATGTCCACGTGAGCGGTAGTCCGAGGCGCACGTAATGGGGTGACGCCATCGCGGGCATAAACCACCACTGGGGAGCGCGTAGCTCCCGGTAGGGGTCTTACCGAAAATTTCAACGATTCAGCACCAATGAATAACGCCGTCAGGGCGGTAACACCGCCGACACCATAAGCTGCCCAAGTTGCTGCTTTAACATATATTGGTGGTGCATCTACGTATTGCAGCCGCACTGAAGCAGCAAGTTCTGGTGGTCCTAAGGTGAGGATATCGCCGTGACGCAATTTTAGGGAATTGACCCGACGCTTGCCCCGATAAATACCATTGGTGGAGCTTTCATCTTTAATGAAGAAAACAGGGGTCCGTTGAGTGGAATCCCGTGACAGTGACAGGTGAATCTGGCTGACCACTGGATTGCGGATGACGATATCGCACGATTTAGAACTACGACCTAAGATGTAGCGATCGCCCAACAGCGGATATACCTCTGCCTTATCCGCCCCCGCATCCTGTACCCAGAGTTCTGGTACTCTGGCATTAGGTTTGAGCGCCAGTTTTGAGAAATCTACTCTAGCTTGAATTGTATGTACTGCTTGAGTTAGCTGACCAAGCAAAGTTTGGGGCTTTTGAGGAGGTTGGGGGGAACTCATCGGCTATTCACACCACGGTTATTACTGAAAAATTGGGCGAACTGCTGTCCAGAGATGCTAATATTCCACCATTGTACTCATAAGCTTATGAGGACTTTAGATGTAAGGAATTGTTCCCCATTCTAGCTGACACAAAATCAATATACGTTATGCGGACTTGTGTTGTTAATTTTGTCACATCTTAATGCTGTCTAGAATTTTCTGCTCTGTGTGATATAATCTTCATTATTATTTCGTGTGACTAGTTGATCAGGAAAACCAGCACTTTTGATTTGGTATTTCCAAAAATTACTAGTTGAGCAACAAAAAATTTAAATTTCGCACCTTTAAAAGAGTCAGTTGTTTTTATGGGAAAATATACATCTTCATTTAGGAAGATTTTCTCAAACCAGTTGTCTGATTTAATGGTGCGGAGTACTTCGTTTAGGTGTTGAGGTTAAGTAATATGAAGGGAAAATATCTGACCCTGATCGGCACAGCCCTGATTCTGGTACTAACTAGCAAAACTGCTGTTGGTCAAGCAAGTAAGTTCCGTGTCCAACAGATCAATGATGCTAGTGGTGGTCCGGCTGTTACCCCGTCTACTGGTCAGCCTATTAGCCAAGGCTCTAGCACATCCACACCACCCAAGCTGCGACCGGACGTATTGAAAATTTTGTGTACTGACTTCCCGCAAAATTCCCAATGTCAAACTAGCTCAGCAGCACCAGACGCCCAAAGTGGCACGACATCAGATCCAGGCAAAAAACCAAAAAAACGAAAACATAAGAAGGACGATCCCAGCGGCACATCTACACCTGGTACAGCGCCATCTGACACAGGCACTCCAGGCAGCGGTAGAGGAGCGCCTCCAGACTCCGTCAACCCATTATCGGCCCCGTCTAACGGTACTACACCTGACAAACCAGGAAAAACCACAAGTCCTGATTCCTCAGGAACCACCCCACTTCCTGGTTCCGGTGGCTCTGGTAGTCAACAAAATATTACTCCAGGCACACCATCTGACACAGGCACCCCAGGCAGCGGTACAGGTACTCCTCCAGACTCCAGCACCCCATCAGGAGGAACCTCCAGCCCCGGTGATTCTGGGACTTCTGGTGGCAGTGGTACTCAAAAAGTCACCCCAAGTGGCGGTAGTCAACTTAACCCACCGGACTCCGGCACTCCTGGTAGCAGTGGTAGTCAACTCAACTCGCCTGCTGGGTCAGGCACTCCTAGCGGCAGCCAACCCTAGCACTAGCTCCCCCACTCAAGTTCCGATCACGGGTTCAGGAACAAGTCCCCGCTAGTTAATGGAAAATATTATACCACATAAGTGAAAGAAAAAGGAAAAAGGCAAAATTAACCTTTTTCCTTTTTCTTTTTATCTTAATCTGTGACTTGAATGTGGTGTTTTTTGGAAGGTGGAGATCAGCAGGCAAGCAATGCCGATATTAATAAATACATCTGCCAAATTAAATACTGCAAAGTGAATCAGGCGAAAATCAAGAAAATCAACAACGTGGCCCAAAACAAACCGATCTATACCATTACCAAGAGCTCCACCTAAAATAAAGCCGTAGCCTAGCTGATCCCAACGATTTAACACTGGACCAAACCAGGAGAGTGCTATCAATGCCAAACTCACGAACATAGATAGCCAGCGCAACCACTCTACTTTCCCTGTGAACAGACTAAAAGCTGCACCATTGTTGGTGACATAGGTGAGGTGAAATACCCCGCTTAGGAGTGCTAGTGTCTGTCCCTCTAAGCTAAAAGTTTGCACCACCCAGTATTTTGTCACTTGGTCTAAGAAAAAAGCGATGAAGGCAGCCATCCAAAAGAGGCGGTTTTTTAAACGCATAAAGAAATAGTCATTGATCATTGGTCATTAGTCAGTAGTGGAAAGTGTAAAAAATAACTAACAACTAACAAACGACTATTAACTAATAAAACATGAAGTGTCGTAGCACATACGCGATTACGGTAACAGCGCACAATACAGCTAGTTGCCCTGGTAGTGCAAACCAGGAGTATCTGATAATTGCTTCCATCAAGGGCAGAGTTTCTGTGCCTTTCCAATGAAAAATATAGCTAATAATTAAATAACTAATACCGCAGACGTGGACAGTTAACAAACCACAAAAACTACTAAACGCTAAAGTTTCTAGTCTAGGTCTAGTTTTAAAGGCAAAAAAGCCACAAATCCATGCACCTGGGATGAAGCCTAGCAAGTAGCCAAATTGGGATAGCTTGACATAACCGATACCGCCACCGTCAGCAAAGACGGGTAACAAGGTTAAACCCATAACCAAATAGGCAATTTGCGAGAGCGCACCAGCATTTTTGCCGCCTAAACAACCAACAAGCAGCACGCCGCCAATCTGATAGGTGACACCCAGAGAAAAAGTATGAATTTCGAGCTTACCCCAACTCCAAGGTAAGGTGGTGACATAGGCTTCTAGGAACGTACCACCCATCGTTAGCAGTAAGCCAATCATAGACCATAGTAATTGATTGGATGCAGCTAACATTTACAAGGCACTCATGTAAAAGATTCTTAACTAGAGAATTCTAAGTAGGTCGGTTATTCGTAAAGTTATGTATTGGATTTGGGCTTGGGTAAGTTTTTTTACCCTTACCCAAGCCCAAATCCAATTTAATAGTTATGTTTTTTTGCACCCACCTACTTATTTTTTTCATTTTTAAGCAATAAAACTACTAAACTACCATTCTTGTGTAATAAGTATTTTGCTAATTTCTGTAATACAGATGTACTAATATGATGATTTATACTCAGTCACCAACTTTTTTGGCGAACAGAGAAAATGATTTATTTTAAATAATAAGGTAAGAAAACATTATTGTCCAATGATTGTTAACCTTCTCTTTACTATCGGGATGTATAGTATATACGCGAATCGGAAAATTTCCTAAAATTTCACATTTATGCTTTTGCGTTCCCCAGTAAAGAATTCTGCTCAGATCACAAGAGCAATTTCAGTACTAGTACTGACAATGGGCTTGGCTGCTTGTGGTGGTGGACAGTCAGGTCAAAACGATGCCACTAGTACTAACGAGGCATCTCCTGGTGCGGCTACTAATACGACTGCTTCTAATCAAGGAAAACTAGATCTTGGTGGCAACGTATCGTTAACTGGTGCTGGGGCCTCTTTTCCCGCACCACTTTACCAGACATGGTTTCAGGCTTTGAAGCAAAAATATCCCAATCTCCAAGTTAACTACCAGTCAGTTGGGAGCGGTGCTGGAGTTCAGCAATTTACCGCAGGCACTGTAGACTTTGGTGCCAGCGACGTTGCCATGACTGATGAAGAAATCCAGAAGGTGCAAGGGAATGTGATTTTGCTGCCTATGACCGCTGGTGCTATTGTGCTGTCTTACAACCTGCCAAGTGTTCAAGAGCTAAAGCTACCACGGGCTGTTTATAGCGATATCTTTCTGGGCAATATCAAGTCTTGGAACGACCCCAAAATTGCTGCTGCTAACCCAGGCGTCAATCTTCCTAATACGCCAATCACAGTTGTGCATCGTTCTGATGGTAGTGGCACTACAGCTGTATTTACACAACACCTTGCTGCTATTAGTCCACAGTGGAAGACTAAAGTGGGCAGCGGCAAAACTGTTAACTGGCCCGCAGGCGTTGGTGCTAAAGGTAATGAAGGTGTTACCGCCCAAATCGCCCAAACTCAAGGCGCACTTGGTTACGTCGAATACGGTTACGCCAAACAAAATAACCTCAAGTTTGCCAGTTTAGAAAATAAAGCAGGTAAATTTGTTCCAGCCAACGAACAATCGGCATCTAAAACTCTTGAATCAGTAACCTTGCCGGCAAATCTCCGCGCCTTGATTACAGACCCCGAAGGACCAGACTCATATCCTATCGTTACCTACACATGGCTTTTGACTCACAAGCAATATCCCGACAAGGCAAAAGCCAAAGCAGTCGAAGCGATGGTTGAGTACGGCTTGACTGACGGTCAGAAAGTGAGTTCACAACTAGGGTATGTTCCTCTACCCCAAAACGTGGTTCAGAAAGTTGCGGATGCGGCTCAGCAAATCAGCCCAGATTATAAAATTAACGTAGCCAACAATACTAAGTAGTTGTTAGCTGTTAGTTGTTTTTTACACTGACAAATGACAAATGACTAATTTGGTTCGCTCCCACTTTTTCGACCGTTGATGTGTAAAGTCATTCATGAGTATACAAGCCCAGAATCGTCAGCAAATTGTTAGACCTCTCACTCAAGCAGAAAAGTCAATGGATCGTGGCTTTATTTTGCTGACTCAGATTTTTGCACTCTCCGTCGCTGGCATCTTATTATGGATAGCGATTCAGGTTGCCATTCAGGCAACGCCAGCCATCCTCAAGTTTGGTGCTAGCTTTTTAGTCAGTAGCACTTGGAACCCGGTAAATAATGATTACGGAGTGCTACCGCAAATTTACGGAACTTTAGTAAGTGCTTTGATTGGTCTGCTGATAGCGGTACCCATTGGCGTTGGCACTGCTTTGTTACTAAGCGAAAAGTTGCTACCATCACCTATCGAGGTAATAGTGGTTTTCTTAGTACAACTGCTAGCAGCCATTCCTAGCGTTGTGTATGGAGTATGGGGGATTTTTGTTTTGATTCCCATGATCACACCCGTGGGAACATTTCTCAATACTTACTTAGGCTTTTTGCCATTTTTTAGCACCCCTCCCACAGGACCAAGTTTGTTTCCGGCAGGAGTCATCTTAGCAATTATGACTTTGCCAATCATCACAGCCATTTCCCGCGATGCTCTGATTTCCGTACCACGCAGTTTACGCGAAGCAGCTTTCGGATTGGGAGCGACTCGGTGGGAAACCATTTTTAAAGTTATCATCCCATCTGCCTTTTCTGGCATCGTGAGTGCTATAATGCTTGCCCTTGGTCGGGCGATGGGAGAAACAATGGCTGTCACCATGATAATTGGTAACTCCAACAACATTAGCGCCTCGATATTTGCGCCCTCAAATACCATTGCTTCTCTCTTGGCAAGTCAATTCTCGGAAGCAAGTGGTCTGCAAGTCAGTTCGTTGATGTTTGCTGCTTTAGTTCTGTTTGTTTTAACTCTGATCGTGAATATTTTGGCAGAGTTAATTGTTCTGCGAGTGAAGCGACTGTAAAATTTTGGTGTTTCAATTATGACAAATGCTTTTCCAGACCAGCCCTCTGATGGATTTGTTCGTGGCAGTCTGAATCGCTCTCCTACATCTCCCAGGACGCTGTTTAGCACGGCGATGACAGTTTTAGCATTTGTCTGCGGTTGCTGCGCTCTTTTGCCTTTATTGGCAGTGCTTTCTTACGTCATCATTCAAGGCTTCAGCAGTCTCAGACCGAACCTGTTTACCGAATTACCACCGCCGCCGTTGGTACCAGGAGGAGGCTTTGCCAATGCCATTGTCGGCACACTGATTATGGTAGGACTGGGTGCGCTCATTAGCGTTCCCGTAGGAGTGTTGGCAGCAATTTATTTGACAGAATTTAGCGCTGGTAGCGTCAGGCGTGTGATTCGCTTTGCTACTAACGTTCTCAGCGGAGTTCCCTCAATCATTGCTGGAGTTTTTGCTTACGGCATTATAGTCGCTACAACACATACCTACTCAGCTCTTGCTGGGGGAGTGGCTTTGTCAATTTTGATGTTGCCGATTATTGTCAGAACTACTGACGAATCTTTGCAGTTAGTCTCACAAGATTTGCGACAAGCATCTGTGGGCCTAGGCGCGACTAACTTTCAGACAGTTTCACAGGTGGTTTTGCCAGCAGCTATACCAGCAATTGTCACTGGGGCAACTTTAGCGATCGCCCGTGCGGCTGGAGAAACCGCACCTTTACTGTTTACGGCTCTATTCTCCCAGAACTGGACTAATAGCTTATTCGCACCCACAGCTTCTCTGGCTGTTTTGGTTTACAACTTCGCAACTTCTCCTTTTAAAAATCAACAGTCGCTCGCTTGGGCGGCGTCTCTGATTTTGGTGTTGCTCGTTCTACTAACTAGTATCATCGCTCGCTGGGCAACTAGTCGCAAAATTAAGTAAGTCAGCAGTGAAAGAGTTTAACCTCACTTAGATTAAGACCTTGACAATTTATGGCTACTAACATTAGAGATGCTAATCAAACCGAAGCCGTTTTACGTACAGAAGGTCTAAATGTTTACTATGGCAGTTTTTTGGCATTACGTGATATTTGGCTGGATATCCCAAAAAATCGGGTAACAGCTTTTATTGGTCCCTCTGGCTGTGGTAAAAGTACGTTACTACGGTGTTACAACCGCCTCAACGACCTCATTGAATCATTTCGGGCTGAAGGTAAAGTTTATTACTCAGGTGAAAACCTGTATGCAGCCGAGATTGACCCTGTAGAAGTGCGCCGTAGGATTGGGATGGTGTTTCAAAGACCGAACCCTTTTCCCAAGTCAATTTATGAAAATGTCGCTTTTGGACCGAGAATCAACGGCTTCAAAGGTAATATGGATGAATTGGTAGAGCGATCGCTTAAGCAAGCCGCTATATGGGATGAAGTGAAAGACAAACTGCGGCAGAGTGGCTTATCTCTCTCTGGTGGACAACAACAGCGTTTGTGTATTGCCCGTGCGATCGCCACTCAGCCTGACGTAATTTTAATGGACGAACCAGCCTCCGCCCTAGACCCAATTTCAAGCTTGCGGGTTGAAGACTTGCTGCACGAACTCAAAGAACACTACACAATAGTGATCGTCACTCACAATATGCAACAAGCCTCGCGGGTGTCGGATATGACTGCCTTTTTCAACGTCCAGACCTCAGACAAAGGAGGTCGCACCGGCTACTTGGTAGAGTATGATCGCACAGAGAATATTTTCCAAAATCCCCAGCAGGAAGCTACCAAAGACTACGTCAGCGGTAAGTTTGGTTAAAGATTGTATATTACTCACTTATATCAAACAAGTTTGTCAGGTGTGTGACGGTTTCCCGGTAACGCCCCCTAGTTTGTAAATTAGGTGCGGTTCTTCTATCTTCATTACAGCACCTCAGTCGGGTGGACCACAATATAACCGTAGGGGCGGGGTTACCCCGCCCTAGATGATGTGGTCAATTCAATTGAAAACTCCTGTAAGCCGTTAAAATAAGAACGAAGGGTTTGAGCAGATTGAACAGGGGAAATTATGACCCCTACTGAGAGCGTCAAGCAAGAGTTCCTGAGGGAAATTGAAAAATTTCCCGCTGATAAACTGAAGGAGTAGCCATCAACCGGAGTAATCCGGAGTAAGTTGGAATAATTGAGCTTACCGGTACACCAGACTAAGCCTCAATTAACGGAACTAGATTAGGTGTTGAGGTAAAAATTAATAATCATCGTATTTCTGTAGGCATGTCAGATGTTCAACCAGTACATAGATCTGATGGATACGCTTATAAATTTACTACAATAAACTCCACTTTACTCCATAAAACAGTTATTTATTAATCAGACGTCTTACAATTCGTCGATTTTTTGCGTTACTCCCAAAATCAGCATTCTTACCATCAAGGTGATTCAGAGGAGCAAGAAAAAAAAGATACATCTGTTAGTTAAGCGGGCGGCGGGAATCGAACCCGCATTATTAGCTTGGAAGGCTAAAGTTTTACCACTAAACTACGCCCGCAAATTTCCATCAAATACAGGATAACATAACTTACGAAAAAAATCAAGCTAGCGATGCTCTATTTTAATGCGTACAACAACTTCAGCGGTAGGTGATGGTTTGCCATTGGTAGTGGCTTGAGTAAATTCTACATCTTTGAAAATTTCTTCCGCATATTTTTGGTATTGGCTTCTTTGTGCTGCTGGTAAATCTTGTGGATATATAAATACACTAATTACCTTGCCGAGGTTATTATCAATCAGAAGATGAACTCGGAAATCTTTAGGCTGAAAATTAGATTCAGTGTTGAGTGAGGGAAAGTTCAATAGTTTTTGGTTGATTTTAGGTTTAGCTGGGTTGTCTGGCAAATCCTTCTTTAATTCCCCAGGTGCTATTTCCCAAGTCGCTAATGCTATTCCTCCTCCTTTTTTATTTAATGATGTTTCCTGCCCAACTTTAATCTCACCACCGGGTTGTCCAGGGAGATGGCTAGGTATTGGCGGAGGAGATGGTGGTGGGGTAGGTTGCTGACCTGTCAAGGGTGAGGAGTCTGGACTCGAACCAGTAGTATTGGGAGGCGGCGGTGAAGATTGTTGTGGGTTACCTGATGCTAGGTCTTGTTGCTCTTGAGTGTTTGTTGTGGTCGTTGGTTCTGGATTTCTATTTTTAGGAGTCTGTAGCGATCGCCTTGGCTGTGGATTTTGAGGGACAGGAGTTTTTGGTGATTGCGTAATCAATCGGTGTCTATGTCTGTACTTGGGAGTTTTTCGCGCTGGCGTTGGCTGGGGATTTCTATTTTCAGGAGTGTCTGGTGATGGTATGGGAGTTGGCTCTATGTTGTCAGAAATCTTGGGTGAAAATGTTGGCTCTAGCTTGGGGATAGATGCATATTTTACTGTGCGTTGAGACTTTGATAGTACTGTTTTGTGTTCAACAGTGGTTTTTTTCGGGGGTTTCTTGGGTACAAATTGGTGATCGAGTTGAGAAGCAATCACTTTTTTGTTAGAGAAAGCAATTGTATTCCTATCTTCAGTACTAGGAGCAGGTTTTACTGTGAAATGCTCGCTCGTTACTCGCTTTGGTAAACTTGTTGCTCCTGACTTTCGAGTTGTGGATGGTGGATTGGGAGAAACCGATTTTGCTTTTGACTGTGGTCTAGCTTTTGCTCGTACTTTTGGGGAAGTCTCCACAAATTCAATTGGGATATTAGCACTCGACTGCTGCTGCGACAATAGGCTAGGCGCAGATGAGCGCATTAGCCAGAACAGCATCAGGTGCAGAGCAATTGAACCTGTAGCTACAGCAATCCACAAACCTCGTGGATCGGTGTGTCGCCTCCATGTCTTATTTGGAATTGGAGTTTTGTCAGCAACCGATGGTGTCATATTTATATTTGCTAATTGCTAATTGTTAATTGTTAATTGCTATTAGCTATTAGCCAGTCTTCCATTAGCTATTAGCTCTGGAGTAACAGCGAAGGTAAGAACTGTTTCATCTACTCCTTTAAGTTCTAGCGGACTGCGTTTAATAATTTCATCTTCTTGCAAATAATCTGCTACGGCAGCAGAAACCAGTATAGTACTCGGAGCCGCAGCTTGTTGTAACCTTGCTGCAATATTCACACTAGGACCAATGGCTGTATAGTCAGATCTTTCTGCGCCACCAAACATTCCTACAACTGCTGTACCTTGGTGAACACCACAGCGAAACTGTACGCCAGTGCTGCTATGGGTGTCGAAAAGCCCTTGCTCCTTCCAGCGTAGGTTTAACTTATGGAGCGATCGCAGCATTGCTCTTGCTGTGTTAATGGCGCGGCGCACCTGTTCATTAGGCGTTAGTTCTTCCGGCGCTCCAAACAGAGCTAAAATAGCATCTCCCATAAATTTATCCACGGTGCCACCGTTATTAAACACCGCTCCTGTCATTTCTTCTAAATATTCATTCAGCAACTCTGCGACTCGCCGCGATCGCAAAGTATTTGCCAGTTGGGTAAAACCGACAATGTCACTAAACAAAACTGTAATTAAGCGCGGTTCCGGTCGCAAATCCAAGACTAAATTTCCCGCTGCGGCTTTTTGCACCAACGCAGGCGGCAAAAAGCGCTTGAGTACCGATTCTGTTAGATAAGTATTTAACTCCACGACCCGTCGTTCATTTTCCTTCAAGGCTAAGAGATTGCGCACCTCAGCCAGAAGTTCCCGGTCATTAAATGGCTTAGCTAGATAAGCATCGGCGCCACGTTCTGTGCCTTCAATGCGAGCTTCTTCATCAACTTTCGCTGTCAGCAGGATGATTGGCGTTCCTTTCAAATTCTCCTCATTGCGGATCGTCCGAATCATCTCCAGTCCCGATACCAAGGGCATCATCAAGTCGCTGACAATTAAGCTTGGTACAATTTCCTTAGCTATACGGAAACCCTCTAAACCATTACGAGCTGTTTGCACTTGATAGCCGTTAGCACGTAGAATTCCGGACACATAAGCTCGCAAATCCGGGTTGTCGTCTACAACAAGAATGGGGGTGTGGGAGTTAGAGTAAACAGCATCTGTGGCTTTCTCGTCTTCCCCTGTCCCTTGTTCTAACAGTTCTAAATCAGCTAATTCCACCCTAGCGCGACTTATGTTCAGTTCACCAAGCTCTTCGAGTACCTGCTTCCGGGGCAAGTGAGCGGTTCCTCTTAGAAGCCATATAGTAAAGGTCGTACCTTTACCATAAACTGATTCTACGCTGACTTGACCGCCGTGGAGTTCGACTAACTCTTTTACTAAAGCTAAACCCAAACCACTACCTTCATAGGAGCGGTTTTCTGAGCCTTGAGCTTGGCGAAAGCGCTCAAATAGGTGGGGAATTTGTTCTTTGACAATGCCAATCCCCGTGTCTTGTACTTGAAGGATGCAATTCTCGTCTGCTGATTGCACAGTGATGGTAATAGTACCGCCTACGTCCGTAAATTTCATGGCATTCGACAGCAGATTATAAACCACCTTGTCAAATTTTTCCATATCCAAGTAAACACTTGGACATTCACTTATCTGGGTGACCAGATGCAGTCCCTTTTTCTCGCAGTAGGGACGAAACGACTCGACAATTTGGCTGACAAATTCTACTAAATTGCACCGACGAAAACTAGGCTGCATCTTTCCAGCATCCAGACGTTGCAAATCCAGTAGTTGATTTACCAGTCGCAGCAGGCGGCGGGAGTTACGGAGAGCGATCACGCATGTTTCGTAGGATAACCCAACATTTGTCCCTACTGCCGACTCTAATGGTCCTTGAATTAAGGTTATAGGAGTGCGGAACTCATGAGAGATATTTTGGAAAAATTCAGTTTTTTGTTGATCTAATTCCAGCAAGCGCTCAGCTTGCTCGCGGGTTTTTTGGTAAAGGTGGGACTGCTGCACGGCGATGGCGGCTTGAGCTGCTACTGCTTTAGCTAATTCGATCTCAAATGAGAGCCACTGACGTGCTTTGCTTTCTTCCCGCAAGGTGATACTACCGATGCTTTTACCATCAGCAAGCAGGGGAACTACCATTAGCGATCGCGCTTGTCTGTTCAAAGGTAAATCAAACCCCTTAACTTCTGAGGAAACTAGCTTCATATCCGTAATTACCACGGGCTGGTGTGTTCGCAAAATTTCTTGCAATATGGCATTTCCCTGAATTTGTGCTGAAGATTGGGGTAGAGCAATGCTAAGGTGCCGATCTCTGTTGTTTTCAGTCTCTGGGTTTTGAGAACCGTCATACAAGCCGACGCACTCCACAAACTCATCAGACTCTGTCCATAAAGACAAAACGCAGCCATCTACTTGTAGGGCTTGTCCAAGTTGTTGAGTGATAGCCGCAAATATATCTTGAGGATCTAGGCTAGAGCGAATAGCGCGGGTAATGGTATTAATCAGGGCTTCCCGCTTCGCAAGGGCACGTACTTGCTCATAAGCACGGGCTTGAGACAAAGCCAGAGCCGCCTGATCTGCCACCATCATTACCAATTGCACCTCGTCTTTCTCCCAGTAGCGAGGCTGGTTGCACTGGTGCAGCGCCAGTACTGCCATCAGTTCTTGTCGGCAAATCAGTGGCACTACCAAGCTGGAGCAAATGTTAGCAGCAACGAAAGCAGCAACACGACCGTTTAGTTCATGAGGATGATCCGGAATTCGCTGGTCAGTTGTTACATCGTTAATGATTTGGACTTCGCGAGTTTCCCACACCGTTTGAGCCAGTAGGGAGGGGGATGAGGAGGACGTTGTCAATGTTGCTCCCAGATCTCCCTGAAAAGGAGCTTTCTGATAAATAAATCCTTCATCTACCAACTGCTGATCTTGAAAGGGACGCAAGAGGCAAACGTCCACCTCCAGCATCGTCCCGACAGTATCTACTATTGTTTGGAGAATTAGCCGATAGTCCAAGGCACTGCGAATCGTATTTGTGACGGTGTTCAGCAGCGATTCCTGACGGAGTGTACGGGTTAGTTCGCGGGTACGGGCTTTTAGGACATTGTGGGTATCCAGGGCTTGGCGTACCACTGTTTTGAGTTCCTCTGCTTCCCACGGTTTGGTAACATATTTGAATACTTTACCAGCATTAATTGCTTCTACTAGGTCTTCGACATCAGTGTAGCCAGTTAAAATAATCCGGATGATATCTGGATATTGAGTCGCTGTTAGGCTTAAAAATTCTGTACCGCTCATCATCGGCATTCGCTGATCAGAGATGATTACTGATACATCTCCCTCAAGTGCCAGCAAATCCAGTGCAGCAGGACCAGAACTCGCCCTTAGCACCTTATAGTCGCGATAAAAGGTGCGGTAAAGCAAGTCAAGGTTGTCAGGTTCGTCATCGACAACCAAAATTTTAGGCTTACTGTTTGCTTGGGATTTCATGCACCGCTTTCCTGCTGCAATAGCAGTCGGATAAAGAATAATCTGATCGGGTAAAGATTTTTCTGAGTCAGTTGACAGCAGAGCATTTCGAGCGATAAGGCTGTTTGCCTACATAAGTGCTGAATGGAGGAGCGTTTACTCACATCCCTTTGCCTCAATAGCTTGTGCCGACAGCCATTTGTTCTGGTGCACCCCAATTTAGTTGATGATCAGTTGTAGTCTTAGAGAGAAGATGTTTATTTGCCAAATCTTGCCTCACCTCCGGGGAGAAGCATCTATTAACGTTTAGAGCACACTCTGCTGGCTGAATCATCCAGATGGAGCTGCATATTAAGTTTTCCCGTCGCAGCAGTGGCGCTAACACTTTTAGATAAATTTTATTTATGGTAGTCATGGTAGAGTCAGCAATATTACAACAGTAAGATTTATGGGCAAAGTATACTATTAGACAAATAACTCTTTCCAATTTAGCAATTAGGACAATCAGCCCGCTATGGGTTATCAATAGTTAATAGTCGGTTGTCGTCATTTTCTTGACAATTGACTTATTTATGGCATTGTGAGCGGATTCGTGTTTGTGTAAAAGTGCAAAGCCACTCCTCTGCTTTAGCTTTGGTGCGTCTCAAAGCAACACTAACTGACAAGGGCGAAGTTGCAATCTCAACCATTTAGATGTTTTAAGATATTTGAGAAGATTTTTGTTGGATAAAATCAACCACTAGCTAGCCTTGATACCCTGGTTTTTTCACCCATCTCACCAAGCCTCAGTCACAGATGCCTACGCCGGGGCTTCGTGCCAATTCCAAATCCGTCCGGCTACATCTGCTGATTTGACTGGTGTTGCCCAAATCATTACTGAAAGCTTTCACTCCCCAAATGGTATATGGGGATGGGCTTTCCCCTTAATACGTTTAGGTATTTACGAAGATCTAAGGCATCGTTTAGCATCACCTGCGCCCCATCAAGTCTGTTTGGTTGCCATTGACATTACTAATGCGGCAAATAACTTAGTTGGAACTGTAGAACTTGGGGTGCGTTTCAGTGATGCTTGGACTCAGGTTAGTAGAAGTTTTCCCTACCTGTCTAATTTAGCTATCCACCCAAAATACCGTAGGCAGGGTGCTGCCTCACAGTTGCTGGCAACTTGTGAAAAAGTCGCCATGAGTTGGGGATTTCAGGACTTATACCTCCATGTTTTGGAGGATAACCATCAGGCACGGCAGCTTTATGTCAAGCAGGGATATCGGGTACATAATGTGGAATCTCATTGGAATACATTTCTTCTAGGACGCTCGCGCCAGATATTCTTACATAAGCACATTCCCTCTGACTCAACTATCTGAATTTTATAAATGTCTATTGTAAAGTTTGAGTAAACATTCAGCCTTCAGCCCGAAAAAGTGCGGAGTGCAAATAAATAATTCCGGGCAGAGGGCAGCCGTTTACGCACCCCATGCCCCATGCCCACATGGCTCCCACCCCTACTCAAAGTGGAATGAGTTTAAATGAGCGCGTCTCTAGACGTCAACCGAACCGTATTGAGAGTAAAGTATTCTGATGAAGCATCAAGCAAATAAACTGATATTATGAAAATATTTATTCTGATAGGTATATTAATTTTATTTAAAAGTTTGTTAATTTTTAAAACTTTTTATCATCCAATTATAAAATTTTTTTCTATGATCATAAAAAAATTGCCTAAGCGAGTTTTTCTACAGGTATACTGATTAATTATTAGAATAATAGATATATTCTCTGCTAATTTTGTTTATTTAAACGATACATTTTTGAAACTAATTTACTATTTAAATAACCATATTTTGGGATAAAATAACAATTATCATTGTGTTCTCAGTAAATTTACGCTAACTGATTCTTGAATTCATTACAATAACTTTGTATTAGATTTCTTCATCTTTATAAAAACTTTAAAAAAACGGTCATACATTTTGAAGACAAATGGAATTAAATCTCATAGAATATGATTAATTCATTAGTGAGTTTTGAGTTTTGAGTTTTGACTTCCCCGCAGGGGCTGACCGATGCCTATTTATTCTTATCTTAAGTTGAGTAGAGCAAAAAATTCTTGACTCTCTAATTTAGAAAAAACCAAATTTTTGATTTAACAGCAAGTTATCTATTGCAGTGCAGACAAGTACCAAATTTATCCAGAGTTTCAGAAAACATGGATAGCGAAAAGCGCCGACGCTATCAAACTGCTATGGTATCAACTTATTACCCTGACACCAGTTTCCTGGACTATTTTGTCATGTCAGATGTAACTGAGCGATCGTATGGCTCGGATCTGCTGACAACGCTGCTCAGTGGAAAGGTTTTCATAGTCAACAGTCGTAGGCGGAATGGATTAATACTGTTTAAACGCTATCATGCAGAGTTTGCTGGACCAGGGGCAGCAGTAGGTGGTGATTACGATCAAAATTGCCAAGGAGTGCTGCCTATAGGAAATCTGTCTCTATTGACTCCCGAATCTCATGAGGAGCGTCAGAAGGCTTATTTAATTAGACGACAGTGGATTAGGTTGATCAAACAAATTACAGAAAACTCCGTACCTGGGCAGCGAGTCCAGAAGATTCTCGATCAATTTGAGCAGTACTTTCCACCAGAAATAGTAGCTCAGCTACCGGATGTTGCCTTCGCTCTTTTAGTGGGTGTTCTGCCACAAACAGTGGGAATAGTACGTCGTTTAGATAGCGACGTGGACGGCAGGTTTGATTACTGATTTATAGCGGTTTATCGTTAACCTGGTGTATAATTTGCTTCATCCCTATCAGGGATTGAAATTTTTGCGTCCTTTATTGTGTACTAATCCCTATCAGGGATTGAAACTAAATTATTCAGTGTGCGGATGTTTTCCTCAGGCGTCCCGACAGTAATTCGTAATCCTCCGCTTATTTCCCGTACAAGAGTCCCAGATGCTTTGAGTTTTTGGTGAATATTTTTTATGAAAGCAGCGTCTTTTGGGTGAGGGAGATTTGGTTTGAGACGCAGGAAAATAAAGTTAGCAGCGCTTTGCGTGACTTGGAATGCTGAGTTTTGGGATAAAGCTTGGATGAGTTTAGCTCGTTCAGTCAGCGTTTGAGGAATTGACTCTAGTAAGAGGTTGCGATTTTGCAGAGCAATTAATGCCGCCTCAATTGAGAAGCTAGGAAGATTGTAGGGTAAGCGAACTTTTTCTAAGATGGTAATTAACTCAGGATGAGCGATGCAATAGCCAACCCGCAATGCAGCTAACCGGAAAGCTTTAGAAAATGTGCGTAGCACCGCCCAGTTTGGGCGTTGTGGTAATTCACCTACTAGGGTATTATGACTAAATTCAAAGTAAGCTTCATCAATGACTACTAAAATCTGTTGGGAGAGACTTTTTAACCATGCTAACTCTGCAGCAGTCAAGGGATTGGCCGTGGGGGAATTGGGATGAACTACAAAAACAGCCCTAATAGGGGGATTTTGAGTTTTTTCTATAGCTAATTGAGCAGCTTTTAAGTCAATTTCAAAATGAGTTTCATTTCTACCTACCGCTACCACTGGGATGCCGAGAGTTTGGGCTAAAATAGCGTACATAGAGAAAGTCGGTTGAGCTATTAGAATAGAGCCGAATCCCAAACAGCTAGCGATTAATAATGAGCGGATGATCTCATCCGAACCGTTACCCACTGAAATATTGGCAGCAGTCACTTGAGATGGCGACTCAAGAGCGGACTCATTAACGTACTGAGCGATCGCATCCTTGAGTGTCTCATGTCCACCATCAGGATAACGATTTGTCTCAATTAGCTGCTGATAAGTCCAAGCCAGCTTTTGTTTTAACTCAGGTGGTAAATCGAATGGGCTTTCATTCGTATCTAGCCGATCAAGCTGAGTTGAAGATGGGGCACTTTGAGCCGTATCACTACTTGGGTGAGGTTTGTAAGCAGTAAACTCGGCTAAGTCTGAGCGGATAAATGGCAGCATAATTAGTTATTGGTTAATTGTTAATTGTTAGTGGTTAGTGGTCAGTTGCAACTAACAACTAACAACTAACAAGGACTGTATATTATACAACTTCAAGGTATCCGGCAGAACAAGCGAATTGCTTGCCAAATTTCTACCATGACATTTCCCAATGCATGATCGCTATCAAGTTCCACCAACTCCACCCAAGGACGTGATTTTGCAAAGTCCCGACTAGCTTGAATGGGAATGACTTCATCATGTTGTCCATGTAGGATGAGGGTGGGGATGGGGCGTTGCAACACCTCCTCTTTGTATTGAACAGCATCTGTGATGAAATAGTAACTTAGAGCATGCGATCGCCCCGAACCATAGTGATCAACCATCAGATATTTTTCCTGTTGCCAAAAATATCGCTGTTCATCTCCTAACTGAGGCAACCAATGAGATAAAAACCCAAAAGCAGGTGCAAGCAGGACGAGGCGCTGCACCTGCGGGTGAAGATGTCCCAAGTGGGCAGATGCCAAACCGCCTAAACTGGAGCCAATGAGCGTTACTGGCGTAGAATCATGACTGATTTCGGACGCAATCTGAGTTAACTGGCGGGTGATTGTCAGGTGGAAAAAATCACCAGCATTAAGATCGGGAATTTTCATCTTTTTCTGAACTTCTGCAAAGCGATCGCTTAGATACCGGGCTTTGGCAGAATTAGGACTGGATGCAAAACCGTGAAGGTAGATGTACTGCATGAATGATGAATTATGAATTATGAATTTAGGAGTTTTGTTAAACACTCATTCATCATTCATCATTCTTAGCGCATCGTGACGAATTCTTCTGCTGCTGAGGGATGAACACCGACAGTAGCGTCAAAGTCTTTTTTGGTTGCGCCCATCTTGAGTGCGATCGCCACGCCTTGAATAATTTCACCAGCACCTTCTCCCACCATGTGAGCGCCCAGCACTTTGTCGGTGTTACCATCCACTACCAATTTCATCATTGTTCTTTCTTGGGCACCAGTTAAACTATGGAACAACGGACGGAAGCGAGTGCGATATATTTTCACCCCGTCGTCTCCCAGTTGAATTCTTGCTTCAGCTTCGCTCAAACCCACTGTAGCGGCTTCGGGTGTGGAAAATACGGCTGTGGGGACAGTTTCGTGATCGAATACACGGCGGGTGTCGCCGAATTCACTATCTGCGAAAGCACGACCTTCACCTACTGCTACAGGAGTTAAATTCATGCGGTCAGTGACGTCACCTACAGCAAAGATATTTGGCTGGGAAGTTTGACTGTATTCGTTAACGGCGATCGCATTCATGGTGCTGTATCCTGGTCCTTCGATGGAACTGGGAACCACATCCACTCCGGCGTTTTCCAAACCCAGTCCTTCTACATTCGGAACGCGACCAGTCGCCACCAAAAAAACATCGGCAATTACTGATTCTTCATGTTCTCCAGATAACGTCAGCTTCAAACCTTCTGGCACGCGCTCAACTGCTTTCACCACTGTATTCTGGATGAAACGAATACCGTGATTTGCCATACCCTCCTGAATCCCGGTACGGACATCTTCATCAAACCCCTTCAAAATGAGGTCTTTGCGGATAATTTGCGTCACCTCACTGCCCAAGCCGCGCATAATAGAGGCGAACTCAGTGCCGATATAACCAGAACCAATAATGGCGATGTGCTTCGGTTGTGCTTTGAGGTGAAACATTTCGTTGGAGGTAATGGCATGTTCTATCCCTGGGATATCTGGTTTGATGGGACGCCCCCCGACACCAATCAAAATTTTGTCCGCTGTCACTTTGCGTCCGTCAACTTCTACAGTGTGGGAATCTAACAGTGTCGCACGACTCTTAATAAGTTCCACCCCTGCTTTTTCTAGGAAGTTAATATGCATTTGCGACAGTCGCCGGACTTCCTTATCTATAGATGTA
Source organism: uncultured Stigonema sp. (assembly GCA_964657905.1). Classification (GTDB taxonomy): domain Bacteria; phylum Cyanobacteriota; class Cyanobacteriia; order Cyanobacteriales; family Nostocaceae; genus Stigonema. The sequence goes on along the minus strand of CAZZXJ010000009.1, from coordinate 9,208 downwards.
ATCAAATGTTCCCAGTCCAATTCAGCTTCACCCACCTTCCAACCATAGCCAGCCGCATCGTGAAACAATGCGGGAAAGTGAGAGGCGTAGACCATGAGTTTTTTGGGAATACAGCCCCGAATCACACAAGTGCCACCCACTAAGTCTTCTTCGGCGATCGCTACTGATGCCCCGTAGCTTGCGGCACGTTTGGAAGCTGCCAAACCCCCAGAACCAGCACCAATGACAAACAGGTCGTAATCATAGGTCATAAACTCAGGTGTCCTTTTCAAAATCAAAAAAATTCAGGAGTCAGGAGTCAGGAGTCAGGAGTATAGCTGTCTTCTGACTCCTGACCCCCATCATTAGGACTAATGCAAGCTCAAGGCATATCAGCCTAAACTGGTATCTTTTGAAAAGGATACTCAAGCAGGACTAATTCATCCCTTATTGGGAGCCAAACAGATATAACTCCTCTGCTGTGGTCGGATGAATACCAATTGTCTCATCCAGGTCTTGCTTGGTAATACCCTTGCCAATGGCAACAGTGAGAACTTGAATGATATCCGCTGCGTGTTCACCCACCATGTGAGCGCCCAAAATGCGTTCGGACTCACCCTCAACCACTATCTTGATCGTAGCTTGCTCACCGTCTTCTGTCAGTTGCGACAAAAGTGGTTGGAACTGCTCACGATAGCATTTTATAGATTCACCGAATTTTTCCCGCGCTTTTGCCTCAGTCATGCCCACACTTGCTGCTTCAGGACGGGCAAAAACTGCCGAGGGCACACAATCATAATTCAGTTTTTGCGGCTTTTTGCCAAAAACTGTATCAGCAAAAGCACCACCTTCTGCTCTGGCAACTGGTGTCAATTGCAACCTATTTGTGCAATCACCCACGGCAAAAATATTTTCCTGGGTGGTACGGTTGTATTCATCTACTTTGATTGCGCCTTTTTCTCCGAATTCAACTCCAGCCTTTTCCAAACTGAGATTTTTGGTATTTGGGGCGCGACCTGTAGCAATGAGGATGGTGTCTGCTGTAATGATGTTTTGGGAATTGCCGGCAATGGTCAACAGCAAATTCTCTTCTGAGTATTTGATTTCTTGAGCGGTACTGTTGGTGATCAAGCGAATTCCCCTTTTGCTCAAACCTTCTTCAACGCCAGAGCGGATGTCATCATCAAACCCTGATAATATCATCTGATCATGATCAATAACGGTGACCTCACAACCAAAAGCGTTCATGATGCTGGAAAATTCTACGCCAATGTAACCGCCGCCAACAATTGCCAACCGTTTAGGCAGGTAGGGGAGGTGAAACATCTCGCGGGAGGTGATGGCGAATTCTATACCAGGGATTTTTGGCTGGATAGGGTATGCGCCCACAGCAATTAAAATCTTGTCAGCTGTGACTTTGCGTCCATCAATCTCGATAGTGTGAGCATCGGTGAAAGTGGCGTGATGAGCAATGAGTTCAACTCCAGCTTTTTGCAACTGTTCACTAGATGAGTGGTGAATGCTTTCAATATGCTGGTGTACTGAGTTGATGAATTTCGTCCAGTCAAAGGTAGTTTGACTGTCACTCCACCCGTAGCTATACGCCATTTGATTTTGCAGGGCGACGTCAGCTGCGTTGACAATAAGTTTTTTAGGAACGCAGCCGCGATTTACACAGGTACCGCCGAGGTCTTCTTGTTCGGCAATAGCGACACGAACACCGTAACTGGCTGCTTTTTTGGCTGCTGCTAGCCCTCCAGGACCAGCACCAATGACAAACAGGTCATAATCAAATGTCATGGCTTTTGGGAAGAATGAATCTCTTTCTATATTTACTGTTCCCATTTACACCAACATCTATCTAGACTTTGATTTTTTATCCCGGCAACAGCACTTCATCCGAATGGGGTAGTCCTTCAGAATAGAATTCTGGGGCTACACAAACAAAGCCCGCCTAGCCTTCTCCTGTCGGAGACGCTGACGCTACGAGAGTCGCTACCGCTTCGAGGATCGCGAACGGCTTCTGCTTCGCAGTACGCGGGCTATAGAAAAAGGGGTTTTACAAACCGGATTTGATATTAGTAGGGTGGGCACTGCCCACCATAATAGGCAATTATGCCGCATAGCCCTACCCACAGTTAAGCTTTTTCAGTAATTCACCAACAACATCCTTTAATCGTCGGGTACTTTTGCAAGAAATCTAGCCTATGCAGCAACAGCACTATAGAAAAATTTGAGCCGAGTGGGGCGTTGAATATTGGTGAGTATCATAATGATAATTTCCTGATTGATGAGCGCGTTTTTGAAACTATCATGATAGATGTCTCTAGATCTCACACTGCCTACCTTTCACCGCGAAGACTTATTAATTCTTAGTATACAACAAAATTATTTAACCTGATAGGTGAGCGTAACGTCTACAAAGGTTATAGGTTGGTAAATTATCTTAACTGAACCGTATTGAGTTATAGGTGAGATTAGGCTTGATTAGTTTTTTGTTGATGTTGGCGTTGTAGCTCTGGAAAGTTGTTTAAATCGTCTATAGTTTGTGGTGCTGGAAAAACTTCGCTGTTGTCTAATTTAAATCGGTCTAAATAAACCTGAAATGGTTCTTCATCTTCCCTGTTTCCAAGGATATAGTTACGCAGTTCAATCCGGCTCATTAGACATCTCCAGAAATTAATTGTGCGTTGTTTATAACCCTTGTAGAGACGCGAAATTTCGCGTCTCTACATTCTTTTTCGGAGATGTCTATTGACATGAAATCCGGTTTGCTCATAAATAATATCTCCATTTTCCGTTTGGAAACAGCGCTCAACCCAACTATCAGGATTCTTTGCTAGTCTTGAAGTAAAGAGAACACAGATCTAATCAATCACTCTTCTAGGTACAGTCTCATGTCTACCGATTCTCCTCCTCTGATCGAAACGTATACCCCGGAACGCTGGGTCGGGTGGAGCATGGAATTTATTGAGGCAGGCTATACAGGTTTGTTGATCAAAAATGGTCGTCTCGTGCGGAAATTGCAACCAGGGCGTCATTTCAGCTTCGCCCTACCCTTGCTAGAACAATGCGATCTGATTCTGGTAGACACCAAGATTCGCAACCTGGAGATTGTGTCTCATGGAGACTTTTTATCCCAAGACCAGTATCTAATTAATGTCTCCTTAAATGTGATGTATCAGGTAGTGGACCCTAAACGAGTGGCTTTGGAATTATCTGAACCGATCGCAGCCCTCGTAAGTGCGGTCAAAGATAATCTAGGGGTGGCAATTGGAGGAGTGCGTGTCGAACAGTTGACGACTCAAGGAAGAGGGCAAATTCGGCAATACATCCTTGACCATCCTGAAGTTTACTATTCCTTAGGCTTTGCTCTAGAAGATGTGCGGGTGAACGACATCAGCTTCCCTCAGGGTCGTGGAGTCATTCGTCAAGTCGAAGGTATGAGCGCCCGAGAGGAAACTGAACACGAAGCAGGGTTAAAGGCGCAGATTGCTCAGGCTGGTCGCCCACAGATACTACCGCCGCCAGTGCAGCAGGTTAACATTATCTCTGGTCGCAACCCTAACTCAAGTGACCCTACTCTCGGCGCTTCTCAGGAAGCTAGGAGTATTGCTCTTGAAGGGGAATCACCTCCTCAAGCCCTGCCAACTCGCGTCAGCGTTGCGGGTCCTACGGACCGTCGCCTAACGCTTGCTCCGACAGTGCTTGACCCAAATTCTGGGGAAGCTGCGATCGCACGTTTAGTAAACCAGTCATCGGGTGCGATCGCTATTTTGTCAACCAGCCCCTTTACTATTGGACGCGAACCGAGCAACACCCTCAGCCTTGAGGATAACCTTTGTTCGCGCTACCATGCCCAAATTATTAAACTAACTGACCCTCAAGGTATTCGCTACCAGATCATTGATCTAGGTAGTTCCAATGGCACTTTTGTAGGTGGACAGCGAGTTGTCCCGAACCAACCCGTCTGGCTGACTCCGGGAAATGTCATCAAGATTGGTAGTCATACATGGACTTTTGAGGCTTGAGTTTATATTTAACGGCGGGTGCGGGGATTGAACCCGCTAGTCCCCAAGAGGAGTGGAAACGTAACCGATAACCCTAAATTCTTCGTCCCCGAAAGGCAAGTTGTGAACCAGGGTAACCCGCCATGAGTTTGTCCGGAAGAACCTCACCCCGCCCTATCGGGCACCCCTCTCCGCAAGCGGAGAGGGGCTGGGGGTGAGGTTTACAGTTCATCCGTAGCCAACATCCGAATAATCCGAGGTATTCCCGGATCAAATCCGCCTAGATCCCAAGACAGTGGATCTTGAGGATCTACCAGTGTAATCTGGTAAGGCGCAAGGGTGATGTACACCGCCTTGACGTTGGGATTTACCTTTTGCCGATACTCAGCCAGCGCTTGACTAGGATGCCTAGAACCAGACCAGCTTTCTGAGTCAGTCCAGAAGCAGACGACATCTGCTTTGAACTTGTTCTTAATCATCCAGTCATAAGCAACAGAGGCATCTGTTCCACCAAAGTTTTGGTTACTAGCTTTGCGAACAGCAGAACTAAAACTATCTTTGGCAGTGATACCTAAGTCGCGGAAGTCGTTAGCAAAGCCACGAATCATGTAGTTCTTCTCTGCCTTTGCTGTTACCAGTGCCATTGTTGTGGCAACTTCACAACAGCTTAATCCCATATCCGCAATTAAGCTACCCATAGAACCGGAAACATCTACGGCGTGCATAAACACTTTGCCTGTAGGTTGCACCACATCAAAAGACAGTTCAACCGCCTTTTCTAAGATGTCCACAATTCGGTCAACTGGGTTCCAAGTCTTCTTGCTGCGTCCTAATCTCCCACCAGATTGATAAGTTTTGAGTGCCTTCAAAACATCAATCGGATGAATGCGACCTTTACGCAAATGTTCTTTGTTGTTGAGAACCGCTTCAACGCGCTGCAAATTATCGCGTTCATCAGACCCTAAAACACCCAGTTCAGTCAGTGAACCCAAGTTACGCAGCAATGCACCAATTGGCATTTCATTGAACAGCAACTGCCAAGCCGATTTATCCATCTTGCCGACAGGGGCTGCCATTTCGTGGGTTAAATGACCTTGGGCAATAGCTTCAGGGGTATTATCTGGATTACGCTTTAACCACTCATACCACCAAATTTGCGCCAACGCCACCGAGGGAATTTCTGCTGGTAATATTTCCCAACCTTTGACTACCCACTCAAATAGTTGTTGATGGTCTTGTGTAGGTGGTTTGACATGGAACAAACGCATTGCGTCGCGGTGGGAGAAATCATAGCGTTGCTGGTACTTCAGCAACTGGTAAGCCAAACCTTTAACATCTTCCCGTAAGAACCAATTTTTTCCAGCTTCGCGCACAACCTTACCAAATCCCCGCATAGACTTGGTGTAGTTCAGCCATTCATAAAAATGACTACCTGTGCGGACAACAGCTGTGAATATTTCACCAAATGCTTTTTTGGCGAATGGTACTTCACCCATCGATAGCAACACCAAAGCTAAGATCGGCGCACTGTTGTTGATGGCGCGTCCATCGCTGGCGTAAAGGATTTCTTCAGCTACACGTTGGGGATTTTTGGCGATCGCTTCTCTTACAACCGTCACAAAATCCTCGGTCAATTCCTGCTTACCAGCATAGTATGTGCTTTGTGCCGTGCCAATTAGCAAACAGCGCCGCAGCATTTTCCAAATACCAGCATCAAACATCCAACCCTTAGAACGTCCCTGGATCATCTCTGCTTCTCGTCCAGGAATAGGCTGAGTTTGTGGTGTACCTTTTCGGGTGTAGAATTTATAGTTCATTGTTTTATCTCCCAGCCTTTGCAGGCAAAAATGGAAGGTGGCGGAGCAGGACTCGAACCTGCGACCCTCCCGATTATCAGTCGATAACCCTCATTCTTCGGCCTTTTCAGGCAAGGGGTGAACAAGGATGTTTTTGGCGCTCTACCACTGAGCTATCCGCCACATGAAAAGTTAGGAGTTAGGAGTTTTGAATTACAGAAGTTTTCAATTGAATTGACCGCATTGTAAGGGCGCGGAAACCGCGCCCCTACGGTTATGTTGTGGTTTACCCAAATGAAATTCGCTCTAACTCATAACTCAGCACTCAATTTTGTGTAGAGGGCAGGATTTGAACCTACGAATAGCGGGGTACGATAACCCTCAATTCTTCAGCCTTTGCAGACAAGTTTGTGAACCAAGGACTATGGGTGAATAACCCATCCGCTGCCTTTAACCACTTGGCTACCTCTACATATTTGGTGTAGTGGGGCGGGATTTGAACCTGCGACTTCTAAATCGATAACCCTCAATTCTTCGGCCCTTTCAGGCAAGGGGTGAAAAAGGATGTTGATGTTTTAGCGCTCTACCAAGCTGAGCCACCCACCACATGAAAATGCCAAATTTTTAATTTTTAATTGGGTTGGTGTAGCTGGGCGGGACTTGAACCCCCATTTCCGGCGAATCAAGGGAGGTTCGTTAAAAGCGATAACCCTCAATTCTTCGGCCCTTGCAGGCAAAATTGGCGCTCTACCATTGAGCTACCTGCCACATATACAATTTTGGATTCTAAATTTGACTTTTGACCAAGGGGTTTTTACTGATGTTTTTATGAAGAATGAAGCAAAAATACTTCGATGAAACTCTTGGTGTAACGGAGTGGGATTTGTAGCCGCCCGGAGGGCGGCTACCCGTAGGATACCCGCATTTCGAGAAGTTGAATCAAGGGTAAGGTGGGGGTATCAATTGAGCTATCCGCTACAAGTGAACATCGCTTTGTATTATACATGTAGTACGCGTGTTTCGAGATGTCAAGGGGTTGGGAAATTAATTTTGAGGTTGCTACTGATGTAGTATCGTCCATATATAGCTGTGTTCCCTAGCCTGCTGATTGCAGGGTTTTTGCCCTACAGCAGTTTTCAAATGAATTGACCACATTGTGGTCAATTTGCCCGGAAAAATCTCAGCAAAAAAACAAACGCTACAAACAAAGGTCCCAATTTTTGCCAAGATAATATTATTATTTTCCAAAAAGCCTCTTGGCAAAAATCGGCATGAGTGAAAAAACAATAGAAAGCTACGGCAAGGGTTTTCTGGTTCTACTTTTGCCTATCTCATTTTTGATTATTTTCCTTGTTGCCACCTGGAAAGTTTGGGTGGCGGTAATTCTACTAGTCTTGACTTTCAATATTTGGCAGTACTATAAGTGGCAACAGTGGTGTCTGCAAGTCAACCCAATCTTCAATCAACTGATTCGGGAAAATCAAGGCAGGATTACGCCAATAGACTTGGCAATGAAGGGAAATTTTTCAGGAGAGACGGCAAAACGCTACTTAGACACTAAAGCAGTGGAATTTGGTGCCCACACCCTTGACTCTGAAGAGGCAAGCCAGGTGTACTACTTTATCACCGCTAGCACTCTAGGCAGCATACTAGACAGTAGTGAGCCACCCAAAGAACTTTCTGCTCAACCAGTTGCCAAAACCGTCCTACCACTTCTGACGCCGCCGCAGCCCAAACAGCAGCAAGAACCAGAAACTGAATCACAACCCCAACCAACTCAGGAGGAAGTTAAACGACCACTGGAAAAACAGTTAATTTTTGGCTCTCTGATTCAATCTGAACTTGCTAAACGATTAAATGTTTATTCCAGTACAGTATATAAACGGCGAGACGATCCAGATTTTACTGAGTGGAGTCGCACTAAGGACCCGGATGGCATTGCTTGGACATATTCCAGAAAAACTAAGGAATTTTTTCCACTGGAAGAAGAAGGCAAAAATTAAAAGTTAACTTGGAAATGGGGCATGGGGAACAGAACACTCGCCGCCACATCAATTGCTGATTTTTCACGCAGATGATGGGTCATTGCTGCTATGTTCGCTTGGGAGAGGGTAACAAGCATTCGTAAAATTCCATACCCCATACTCCATGCCCTATGCCCCATGCCCCTTATCTTATTTTTAAACCCACAGCTTCAGAGATGGAATTTAATTTGTTTTGTTCTAACTTGGAGCGTAAACCTTCAAGAATACGACGTACCATAAGTGGACCTTCATAAGTCCACCCTGTATAAACTTGGATAAGGCAAGCACCAGCAGTAATTTTCTCCCAGGCGTCTTCAGGGGTAAAAATGCCTCCCACACCGATAATCGGCATTTGTCCTTGGGTTTGCTGCCAAATAAAACGAATGACTTCAGTTGCGCGATCGCCTAAAGGCGCACCGCTTATACCACCTGCTTCTTCCTGGACAGATTTGCCAGTCTGGGCAATAATCTGAGTTTTCAGTCCATCGCGGCGAATGGTAGTGTTAGTGGCGATAATTCCGGCCAGTTGGTAGGTTTTGGCGAGGGAAATAATGTCGGAGATCGCTTCCCATTCCAAATCAGGTGCTATCTTGACAAAAATTGGCTTATGTGTATCGTTTGACTGTTGCAAGGCGTCCAAGATCGAACCTAGCATGGCTGCATCTTGAAGCGATCGCAACCCTGGCGTATTTGGGGAAGACACATTCACAACAAAGTAGTCTCCAAAATTCTGGAGTAAGCGAAAACTATTGAGATAATCCTTTGCAGCTTCTTCTAACGGTGTTACTTTAGATTTACCTAAATTTATGCCTATAGGTATTGACAGGGTTAACTCATGCTTAATCTGTGCTAACCGCGCCGCCATTGTCTGGGCCCCGCAATTATTAAAGCCCATCCTGTTAAGAGCAGCTTTGTCCAAGGGCAAGCGAAACAATCGGGGAAGCGGATTTCCTGGCTGTGCGTGAAAAGTTACAGTTCCCACTTCTGCAAAGCCAAAACCAAAGCTGGACCAGATGGGAGTTGCTACAGCATCCTTGTCAAACCCCGCTGCCAAACCTACAGGGTTAGGGAAGCGTAGCCCAAACAGATTTTGTTCCAGACGCCCATCAAATAGGCACAAGGACTGCTGTAGGTGTTTGTTTACCCAACTAGCGGGTGGGCGATGGGAAGTGTTTAAGAGCCAGCTTAAACTACGAATTGTCTGCCGATGTAACCACTCTGGATCCGTTTTTACCAGAGAGAAAAAAATCGAACGAATTAAAACTTGATAAATATCCAATTTTGCTTTACCAATTTTAGATTTTCAATAGGGAGTAGGGCATGGGGCATAGGGCATAGGGAATAATTAGTAAAAGGTGACATACAACCAATTAAATACTTGGAAATAGTACGTAGGAAA
>CAZZXJ010000008.1:0-30198 GCA_964657905.1 uncultured Stigonema sp. | reverse complement strand
GACTAATGACCAATGACCAATGACTATTTACACTAAGTGCCAAACTATAGTACCAGCAACGAACAACACAGCCAAGCCTACAAAAGTAATTTGCAACCGCTGGATGATCGGTTGGATTTGGTAGGTGACAATCAAGCGATCGCGCGTTAGCACTGACTGCGGCTTCGTCCACGTTTGACCGTCGTACCACCCAGACTCTTCATAAAAAATTATTGGACTTACTAAGCGATCGCGGACATAAGACCAACCCAAATATAATCGTACCAGTGCGAGCACGACTCCTATGCTTGCTCCTGCTGCACTACAAAAGATAAACTGTGCGGTATACTTTTGTGGGGGAAAGCTTGCCGCTACCACAGGGATTGCCACTAGCCCAGATAAACCCCAAATCCAAGCCATTTTCGTGACATAATCGCCCCAACTTAAAGCACAGTCACGAAACAGCCAAGACGACTTTAACTCTTCGTACTCATTTAGTGGTTGTTGTTCGCTGGGAACTGGGCAATTTGACACTGAAGACTTAATCATGTTGGCTTCTCCCCACTGTCAACGGATGTTGGAAACTCTATACGTGAACCATGACCCCAGAACGCTTCTAGATTATAAAACTCGCGCTCCTTCGGCATCATGATGTGAACGATTATTTCGCCGTAGTCTTGTAGCACCCAACTTCCCTCAGCTTTTCCGGCTGTCCGTAAGGGACGGCGTTGCCACTCAGTTTCTACTTGTTGTTCTATGGCTTCGGCGATCGCTCTTACCTGCGCCTTAGAATAGCCAGTCACTACCACAAAGTAGTCTGCTAGGTAAGATACATCTGCTACGAACAGCAGTAAAATCTCTCCAGCTTTCCGGTCTGCGGCCGCATCAGCGATGGTTAAAGCTATCTTTTTACTCACATCGTCAGTGTCCGCTGATCTGGCAATGAATGCACTATTTGTCACTGCAACAGATTGTGATGGCAAATTTGCTTGGAAATAATCTGACATTAAACCTCAGCTGCTTTATTTTTCTGGTGATTCTTTACAATTACTTACAAATGACAATTGGATTGCAACTGTGTGAATTGATTTTTTTGAATGCTAACAAAAAAATCAGTGCTTATGCGGTTGATTTTACAACTAGTTGTTTGGTTTTCGACCTGATACAAAACCAATTGCGGGTTGCTATGACTCGTGGATGAATCAAACAAGGGCTTTCTAGTAAAAGTTTGAGAGTGTAATCGCAGGTCAACCAAACAGCCTGATATATATTTTGACGACAAATTAATCGTAAAGCTTGTAATTCCGAGGTGTCGCCGCGTCCCGGCTCCAATCCGTCTGCTAAGAATACCATACAGCTGAGCAGACTCATGCCTGGTCTACCTAAAGTGTGATTGGCGATCGCTTGTAATACTTCTTCATCCTTTACGCCAAATACATCTCTAGCTACGATGGCGCTCACGTCTGCATGTAATAAATGGGGATTTGCTTCTAAGACATCATCCACTTCTAACCCATCAGCAAGAGCCATCTGTAAGAGTTGTTTTGGCTTAAAATATTTTGCCAAATCATGCATCAAACCAGCCATTGATGCTTTTTCCCCGTCCAAGTTGTAATGAATAGCCAAGTCCATTGCCATCTGCTCGACCCTGAGAATGTGGTTGACCCTCGAAGGTGGAACATTCTCTGCTAACCAAGCTAGGACTTGTTCGCGCATAATAGTGCACTTAACTTAAAGGCTTTTCAAGTGGGACTTTCTACATCTTCTATTTTAACTGACAGATAACGCTCTTCTAACTTGCCCAAGGAAATAGCCTATGACACCCAAAAGTACGCTAAAGCAGTGCCCACACAGGCAATACCCCTGCTCTTTATGCTTTTGGGGTGCAATAGTTTGGTCTTATTTCTTTTTAACCAGGGTAGTTGAGCAAATTTTTAGCTAATATTATAGCCTATATTTAAAATAATTAGGTATTTAAATTGGAAACTACTGTTGACTCAACTGCTACTTGCTCTGGTGTCACAGAGTAAAACAAAGACTCATATTGATTTAGTGCTTGCTCAAAAGTATATTGCTCAACAGCATATTGACGACTATTATAACCTAGAGTTTTGACTTTTTCCGGATGTTTGTACAAGTTCAAAATTGCTTTGGCTAAAGCATGGGGAGCTTCTGGTTTCACAACAACGCCACCGCCACTTTGTCTGATTGCTCTTGCTGCTGTGCCATTATCGGGAACCGATGCAACCAACGCCCGACCACTAGCAAGTAGTACTTGGATTTTTGATGGCATATTGAAGGATACAACGTTTTTCTTTTGCACCACTAAACCCACATCAGCACCTGCCAACATTTCTGGCAAATTTTCGCGTGCTTGGAACGGCAGTAGCAAAACATTATCTGCACCACATTTAAGACATTCTACTTGCAATCGCTCCAAACCTGAAGTTTCCCCAACGATGACAAAGAAAATATCTCGAATATGCCGCAACATAGAAGCAGCTTTGACGACAGTTTCTAAGCCTTGTGTGAGGGCAATATTACCAGAATATAACACAACGAATTTGCCATTCAAGTTATGGGCAGCACGGAAAGCGTTATTTTCTTTTGGTAAAGGGCGGATGAAATTGACATCAACCCAATTAGGAATTTGCACGATTTTGCTAACTGCTACTTCTTTAGCCAATAAGTTTTCTACAAAGCCATCGGCGATTACGGTAATTTTGGTAGCGGTGCGATAGGCGATTTTTTCCAATACCGTAAACAAGTGGATCAGCAATTTGTTTTTCAGCAGACCGACGTGAACTGCTGCTTCCGGTAATATATCTTGAAGATTTAGTACTACAGGGCAATTGTGCAGCCATCCTAAAAGAGCCGTTGGTATGCAAACCGGCAGAGAGGGCGATGTGGAGAGGATAACATCTGGCCGCCAACCCATAACTGCTGGCAGAAAACTTGTGAAAACGAAGCTAGCATCTAGCAAAATCCGATCTAGTAAATTAGGTTGCGGACGAATCCAAACATAACTACGTTGAATTTGAACACCATTTTTGACTTCAGTAAGATAGTACTTACCCCGATAGCCCTCGTAAATCCGACGCTCAGGGTAGTTGGGCATAGCTGTGACTACACGCACTTGGTGTCCACGCTTGACCAGTCCCTCTGCTAATTCAGTCATCAGGGGAGCAATTCCAATTGGTTCTGGATAGTAGTTGTATGAGTAAATTAAAATTCGCATGATAAATAGGTCAGAAGAACTCTGATTTTGGGTGCAATAACCACATTTGTCTTCAAGATTCGCGCTTTTATGGCGCCTCTATTGCATTGTCTCTTCAGACTCTCTTAATGTCAGTGCTCTTGATTAAAGATTGAGTAAAATTTTACTTATTATCCAAATATGACTAATGATAAATTTATTACTAAGGGAATTTTTGCATAAAGTTTTATTTCAGGGTTTTTACTTACGTAAAAACCCCAATAGTTCTAGTTAGATATTATTCTACAGACAGGATAAATTGCTACTGCAAGCCTGTTTTTATTAAATATTTAAAAGTAAAACATCAGAACTTAAACAAATTACCTATTGGAAAATGCAGCGTAGGACATATAGCAATCCGTGCAGGAGTTGTGAAAAATTTTAAGTTTTGTAGGGTGGGCACTGCTCACCCTCACCCGGATACCTTACATCTTGCACCACCGCCAGAAACCGGGAATATAAGCGAATCATTAAAGCTCAAACCGTTAATTTATCGTTTAGAAACCCCTGACGCCAGTCGCCAGGGCGCGCTTTCTCACCGGTTTCTCTCGCCTTATTGAGAATGGTGCAAGATCTCAGATACGGTGGGCAGTGCCCACCCTACGTGTATTTCAGGAATTTTCACCTATGTAATAGGATTGCTATAGGTAGTAAAATCCTATGCCCTATGCCCACTACTTAGACAGCACCACTGTTTTTGTTTAATAAAATAGCTACTGTTTTGAAAATTAGCTTCAGATCGTACACTAAGCTCCAGTTTTTTTGGTACTGCAAATCCAGGCGAATTACATCCTCAAATTTACGTATACTAGACCGTCCATTTACTTGCCATTCTCCAGTCATACCCGGTTTCACATCTAAACGTTGCCACTCCGGTACTTCATAGCGCTCAACTTCATCGGGTGTGGGTGGTCTAGTGCCAACTAAACTCATCTCTCCTTTAAGGACATTCCAGAATTGTGGCAGTTCATCCAAACTGGTTCGCCGCAAAAAGCGACCCACTCGCGTAACTCTTGGGTCGTTGTCAATCTTAAAAAATGCCCCTTGAACCTGGTTTTGCTTTTCTAGTTCGGCTTTCCTAGCTTCTGCATCAACATACATTGAGCGGAATTTCCAAATCCAAAAACGCTTACCCATCCAACCACAACGGGTTTGACCAAAGAAAATAGGACCGGGAGCGTCAAGTTTAATAGCAACCGTAATGGGGATAAACAAAACTCCTGTAATCAACAAACCTATTAGTGCCCCAATGATGTCTATAAACCTTTTCATCCAAGAGCGCACAGAAGGATGTGTAGTCGGTAGCTGCTCTTCCAGTTGACGGTTTGAGGATGGTGCTGTTCTGCCACCAGACTCTATTGAAAAAGTATTATTCAATCCTGTAAGGTTTAGTACTGCCATGACCTGAGGGGTAACATTCAGCAGTATAAATTCAATTTTTTTTTCTTGGGCAAGTTTCAAGTTACTAACCAAGGCACCTAGACCACTACTATCCATAAAAATAGTCTGGTGAAAGTCAATGATAATTTTCTTGGGATCTGCATTTGCCTGAGTTAACTCTTGGCAGGTTTGCTTAAAGGTTACAGCCTCAAGTACGCTCAACCGTGCGGATACCTGCACTATTGCCGTATCATTTAGGAACGTAACGGGAAAATCTGCCTCTACGGGTTGGCTAGTCATGAATCCTTGCACTTTTGTGGCCATATAAACATCATTTGCCAGACGTTACTTTGTTCTAGCGAATAACCTAACCTAATGTTTAATCAATAGGAATGCGCGATAACCGCGCTTTTACTTGGTTTGAGGTTGGGGATCGCCCGCGACAGTTCACAATAGAATAAGAAGCCAAAAAACATCCTTGCTATAATGCCGACGTGGCGCGATAATGCGCTTGCGTCAGCCAAGTTTGTAGCATTGCTATCGCCAGATGACTAATAAAACTGCCATAACACCCAATGCTCGCCTGATTGAGGTCTTTTCTGCTATCCAAGGGGAAGGACTAAACGTGGGAACACGTCAAATATTTATTCGCTTTGCCCTTTGTGACCTACGCTGTCATTTTTGTGACAGCGCCCATACTTGGGATGCACCCGCTAATTGTAGGATAGAACAATCTCCTGGATTACGTGATTTTGAAATTTTCTCCAATCCAGTTCCACTACCTATGTTAGTAGAATGGGTTGAGCGACAAAATCTGCCTGGTCTACACGATAGTATAAGCCTTACTGGGGGTGAACCACTTCTTCATGCCTCATTCTTGATGCAATTTTTACCTCAGGTGCGTTCAGTTACAGGGTTGCCTGTATATTTGGAAACAGGTGGACATCGTCCAGAACAACTAGCGATGATTCTGCCCTACCTGGACTCTGTAGGCATGGATTTCAAACTACCTAGCACGAGTGGTGAAAGCCGTTGGCAAGAACATGCAAAATTTCTCCAACTCTGTTACGACGCACAATTAGAAGTTTTTGTGAAGATAATTGTCTCTCAAAAGACAGATCCGGGCGAGTTGGAACACTCAGCTTCGTTAGTAGCAACAGTCAGTCCTGAAATTCCAGTATTTTTACAACCTGTCACACCCTTAGAAACATCTGTTGCGTTGACACAAATCCCCGTGCTTGCTCCTTCTCCCCATCAAGTTTTGAATTGGCAGGCTTTAATGAAGCGGTTTGTTAAGCAAGTACGTGTGGTGCCCCAGACGCATAAAATGCTGAACCAGTTATAAAGGGAGTCAGGAGTCAGCGCTCTGGTGGAGGGTTTCCCTCCATAGGCGACTGGCGTTCAGGAGTCAGGAGTCAGGAGGCCCGGAGGAGCGTGAATATTAATTTAGTAAACATTGATCAATGATTGCTGATAACTGTTTACAGAAATATTACCAGTCTACAAGAACTATTCTGTCTCCAGGCTCCAGGCTCCTGACTCCTGACGGACTCTACGAACCCTACTTTCTACAGTTCTCCCTCATCTATAGTCCGGGATTTCGCTTTAGCCTTATTAGCACTGCGTTTGAGGGCAGAGAGTCTTGCTTCGTATTTAGACCGCTGGCGCTTGCTAGGAGTAGTGTCAATCAAGGTTTTCAAGGCACTTCCCAGACTCTTGTAAGCGTTGGCGAGGCTATAACCAAAGCGAGTTGCAAGGGCGATCGCTTTCTCGTCCGCGTCAGTCAATTCTTTTATTTGCTTTTCGCCACTATTTTTTTGATAGAGTCGCCAGCCTGAAACACCGCACAGAGACATAGCCAGCAACAACAGCAATCCATCCTGCACCCACAACTCACCAACAGCACCACCTAACCCAATTGCCAGGGCTGCCATTTCCCAGCCATCTTTGGGGATAGTGTCATTTTGAATGCGGGCAACTTCGTGCCAAAATAGCAGATTACGCTGATCCATTGCGAGTGAATCCCATTTCACCAGGTCAATTTGAACTTCTACCTGGTCTTTACCAATTTCTTCGCAGCGGATCAGGGGTGGATTGACCTCAGTTGTGCCTTCAACCGTGACCCAACTCTGCAATTCTGGCGGTAGTAAACCTTTTAACCGCCGTAGTTCACTCATTTCTGCTTTAGCAGAGGAGGTTGCATAGGATGTCATAATATCCAGCCCTAGAAATCTTCAGTATATTGAGGGTATCACCTTGGAGTATAGCTATTTCACAGGCGCTCCAACTTACTCGATAGGAAAACTTCCCCGCTTTTTCCGAGCTTCCATTGCCTTTTCTAAAAGTTCAAGCAATCCAGGAGCCTGTTCTTGAATACTCAGTAACAGTCTCTCTCCCAGTTCTACGTTTCCTGGATCAAGACCTGTTTCCATCACCTCTGTAAGGCGAGGTATGGCCACAGTATCGACAAGCTGAACTAACCCACTCAGACAACGGTTAAATTGTTTTTCTGTAAGAATCGAGTCTTCTAAAGGAAACTCTATAATAGCGCGAATTTCACCATCTGATGGGTCATACTCCCATTGCAGCATTTTAGTTTCCCAAGAAATGGCAAGCATTGTCTGCAAGATAGCTGCTTTGTAAGGATGGTCTTGCACTCCGTCGAGAACTTGAGGCGCAAATAGGCGGAAAAATTTTCCCTCCTCATCTAGTTGGACAATAATTAAGAAATCTTCTACGTTCTCACTTTCTACACCTGTAATAATGCGGTCTTCTTCTTCATCGAAACGGTAGTTCCAACCAAGGTTATCTAAGTACTTGGCAATCTCTTGCAGTTTAGCTGCCATAATAGCCTCAAAAGAACGTGGGAGCGACTGTTACCAGACCTAGTTTAACCTGCTAGAGGTAGTTGGTTATGAAGGGTGGGAAACTTCTCCTCATTTAAAAAGTGTATCAAATGAGAATTTGTTTATTAGCTTAGTCTGCTAATTGTTGATTGTTGATTGTTAATGGTAGAATTCCAACTAACAACTAACAACTAACAACTCAAACAATGTCTAATTATTATACCATAAAATCCGAAATTTTACAGCAAGCTAACATTCTTGAGCAGACTCTACCAATAAGAAACGAAGCTTGCAGATCCTCATTTTTTTTCCACCCGCATCCAACCTCAAAAGTTTGTCTTTTCTTCCACGGATTTACTGCTGGTCCTTACCAGTTTGAACCTATAGGAAAAGCCTTGTTTGCAGCAGGTTACAATGTACTAATTCCCTTACAACCTGGCCATGGGATAGCGGGAAATTGGAATCGGGATAATCCTCCTCCCTTACCTACTGAACCTGAAGTCTATCAACAGTTTGCCCTTTCGTGGTTGAAAATTGCACAAAATTTAGGACAGCAGGTGGTAGTCTGCGGACTATCTAGTGGGGGAACTTTAGCTGCACATTTAGCACTCGAATATCCCCAAGAAATTTACAGATCTCTACTATTTTCTGCCTATGTGGGCGGTAACAATACAATAGTAGATTTTCTTGTGGAAGTTCTGCCAATTTATTATGAATGGCTAAATAAAGATAATCCGGCAAATTTTGGCTATGATGGCTTTTATATGCCTGCTTTACGGCTATTTTTAGATATGGGGCAAGAGATTCTTGAAAGAGTGCAAAATAATCCAGCAGTACCGACGTTTGTGATTACTAGTGACAGTGATCGCGTCATTAATAAGAATGAGCAGCAAGCTTTGTTTGCCAATCTACTTAAACAGCAACCCAAATCCTGGTATCACAGCTTTGATAAAGTTCTAGAAATACCCCATACAATGATGACTCAATCTGAGGGTAATAAATATCAAGACCTGCTCATTACTATAGCCAAAGCTTATATAGAAAGCGATATTACCTGGGATGAGGTGATGAAAATTGGTTATCAAATACTCCAAGGAAAAACTTTTGGCACTGCCGTAACCGAGCTGAACCTAACTCAAATTTCCCCAGATGTCTCTGTTTTACTAGCAGTAATGGATAAAAAAATGATTATTGACGCTCATAAATAAGTAGGTTGGCGCCCCTAAAATTAAGTATATAAATAAATTTTAAGCGTAGGGTGCGTTAGCAAAGCGTAACGCACCATAATTGACAACCTAATTACGAATTACGTTTATCTAGATGGAATTGATTCTGGATCAGTCTTCCATTCTTCCAAAGGTCCTCCTAATGGCTCAAGCACTTGGTTTACCAATTGTGACAAATACATACACCGCTGTTTTACAGAGATGTTACTTGAGAGGATGCAACGAACTAGGCTCTCAATTTCTGGAGCATGCTTGTGTAGGTCACGCAGTTGGTCTGCGGGCTGAACAGTCCAGCGTCTTTGCAACTTGTAGTAAACGTCAAGAATAGATTCTAATGTGCTGAACATGACAAAAGTTGCAGCTACCTCGTCCACTTGTAGCAGATCCTGAGCATCTTTTAGTTGGACAACAGGAGTATGGCGAAGTTTTGGCAACTGCTTCGTAGGAATTGCAGGTCTTGGTTGCTGCCAAATGTACTGGGCTTGGCGCATTAGGTACACCATGACTCCCTCTGGGTCGTACAAGATGCGCCCATTTGCAAAATGGTCAAGCGTTTCTGTTTCTGGTGAGTCTGTATTCTGGAACTCCTTTTGGATTTGGTGTGCTGGGTTAATCCAAACCACAACATCGACTCCTGCAACGACAAAAGCTCGATGTTGCCGCCACGACGAACGGATAATAGCGTAAATATCCAGATCGCTTTGCTTTAGCTGTGAATCGCGTGCTACTGAACGACCCAAGACAATGCCAAGGAGTTCATTGCCCAATTCAACTTTCAGATCTTCAATCACCGTTTCTACCGCTTGGTGATACCACTTATTTTTTTCCATTCTCTTCAATTATCTCCTCACAAAATTCCAAATTTTAGTCAAATGAAAGCTAGCAAGCATTAAGGTTGCTTGTGATGCATCCTGAGATTCTAGTAATGGTGTATTAACTGAGAGTGTATAAGTTATGTGTTCACGCACTCTTTCTGAAAAATCAACACACAACAGTTTAGGATACGGTAGCAAACCGCAACTACAAAGGTTTCTTTTTGAAGTTAATGATAGATAGAAACTGGCTCCTATCTATATTTTTAAAACTTTGGCAACGAAAGCCGTTCCTCAAAAAGAAGAACACTCAGACTGTAGCACCATGAAAAAACTTATCTCTTTCCACTCGAGTAAAACTATACATTTATATACTGCTTTACTCGTTTGCCAGATTACTAATCTGGTAGGAAAAACTGCTTATAAATCTATACTTTTACGGTCTAGACCTGATGATCTTGTTGAGATTTGATTGGGAAGTTGGACGAACTAATTCAACCAATTTGGTTGTCTTGTCCACGGTTACATTCTAATTGTTAAAATTCCCAGACATAATACTTTTTTGTGAACAGTTATTACAAATAATGTAAACATTGGTAAAAAACGAGTGCTATTTGCTGCTTACTCCACTGGGGGATGCCAATCAGCAAGCACGCAGTAACTCCAAACTCCCAGAGCATCCAGATCGTCACTCAAATGTAGGGCTGCAACCATTACCCGCATGATAAGGCGGACTATCCGACCTGCCTCTATGGTTCATAAAAAAAGAGCGAAACTCCTATGTCAGAGCTTCGCTAACGCATCACATTGCCCTTAAAATCTCTATGCTTGTGGAAAAGATCTGGGGGCGAGGTTAAATCTTGGCTTCTTCCCTCACCAACTTATCCCAACCCAAATCTTTCAGACTGTTATTCCGACGCAACGGACGAGTTACCAACTCTAGAATATCACGAGCATTTGTAAAGCCGTGAATCTGAGCAAAAGTGAACTCTACAGACCACTTGGTATTTATACCGCGTGCTTCCAAGGGGTTAGCATGAGCCATACCAGTAATCACCAAATCAGGCTTCAACTCATAAATCCGCTGCAGTTGGTTGTAATTGTCTGGCTTCTCCACAATCTTCGGCAGGGGTACGCCCATTTCCTGACAAGTCTTCTCCAGCAATGCCAATTCAGCCGCTTGGTAGCGCTTATCCATGTAGGGAATACCGATTTCCTGAACGGTCATACCACAGCGTACTAGGAACCGTGCCATGGAGATTTCCAGCAAATTATCGCCCATTAAGAACACAGACTTACCGCGAATCAATTTCACGTAGTCTTCCACGCTTTCCCAAATTTGGGCTTCCCGTTCGTCCAAACCGACCGAGGTAATACCAAACACAGAGCAGATTTTCTCAATCCAAGCGCGGCTACCATCAGGACCAATGGGGAAGGGAGCGCCGATGAGTTTGCACTTGCGACGACGCATCAAGGTAGTTGCCGTGCGGCTCAGGAAGGGGTTGACACCAGCAACATAATACCCTTCTTCAAGTACAGGTAGTTCCGTAAAGCGTTTGGAGGGTAGCCACCCAGAAACTTTAATCCCCTGCTTCTTCAGTTCTAGGGTCAACTGAGTGACAACGGGATCGGGGAGAGAGCCAAACAACACCAGTGGTGGGTGATCCACATACTCAGATTCTTCTTTGGCAACGTCTTCTTTCTTCTTGCCAAAGTTGAGCAGCTTTTTAATGGCGTTCCGTTCATCCTTCTCAGATTCTCCCATTGGAGCCTTATCCGGACAACGTGTAGCCATTGCTGCTAACACTGTGTCTTCTCCTTGGGTGAAGGCATAGTCTAGACCGTTGGCGCGAGCTACAACGATGGGAATACCAATTTCAGATTCTAGCTTGGGTGCCAAGCCTTCCAAATCCATTTTGATGATTTCGGTGGTGCAGGTGCCAATCCAGACGATGACGCTGGGGTTGCGATCGCGCTTAATTTGCAAACACAGCCGCTTTAACTCATCATAATCATTCAGTTGTGCGGAAATATCTCCCTCTTCCAACTCTGCCATCGCATAACGGGGTTCAGCAAAAATCATCACCCCCATGGCATTTTGCAGGAAGTAGCCACAAGTCTTTGTGCCAATTACTAAAAAGAAGCTATCTTCAATTTTTTGGTACAGCCACGCCACACAGCTAATTGGGCAAAAGGTGTGGTAGTTACCGGTTTCACACTCAAAAGTTAAACCTTCTGGTTGAGCAACAGTCATTTTAGTATTTTCTCCCCTTAATTTTTAAAGTGAGGAGTTAGTCGATAGTCAATAGTCCATTGTCCATAGTAGATGAGTCTAGAGTCACTCGACTATAGGAGCGTGAGTTTTTGACTATTTACTATTGACTCATAACTCCTCACTCAGTGATTACGCGTTGGGGAAGAGATGGGCAAGTTCTGAGTCGTCAAAAGCGCCAGACGGTAGTTCTTCTTCCCCTAAGACAATTTCGTCGTCCGCTTCACCCGTATGGGATACTGCTTCTTCGTCACCCCAGACATCTGACAAAACCTCAGCAAACCCATTTTCATGGGATGCAGTTTCTGAGGATATTTTGCCATGAACTTCGTTGAATTTATCGAAGGAAATATCGCCAAACTCATCCACTTCTACGTTTAAACTCTCGTGGTGCAACTCATCTAGTGAGTTTTTATCCCCATACCCATTGTGGATTTCCTTCGATATCTTTACTTGAGTCACATTGTCTAAGGACATTGCTCTCAATTCATTTCGCATCGTTGTATCTGGAACCATGAGAGTCTGTTCATGGTCATCCAACATTTGCAACTGGCGATCAATATTGTGAGACAACATGTCGCTTTCCCGTGTCGCCCCAAGATCATAGCCATTTGTTTGGGAAATGGTCAATGTTTCATCTTGGGGTTTTTCATCCATGACCACTGCTGACTCTTCCCCGTATTGCATATCTAGTTTGGGAAGGACGCGGTTACCGAGAGCCATGTCTGGATCAAAATGTAAATCCAGCACCTCAATTAAGGTATCGGCGTCAGGATTTAGTTTGGAAAAGGGCAGCATTAATTGCGCTAGCTTGGGTTCCAGCGCGTTAACGACTCCCAGGATGAGGTAAGAAGGTGGTCGCTTGCCACCATCAGGGGTGTAAACTGATTCCACCTCCATGTGTACATTAATCCAGTCTCGATTAACCTGGAAGAACTGTAACCATTTTTGCCTTAAAGAATCTGTAAAGCTGTCAAAGAAAGCCATTTTTAACCCCATCCTGAGAAATAAAAGATTTATACAATCATCAAGTCTAATTCCTCTTCTGAATTTGGCACCTGTGGTTTACCCGGATTTAAATAGAAATCAGATAATAAAGAGAACAATTCCCGGTCTGGAGTGTCGTTTGGTACAACACCTTCAGGACGCGCCAGAATTTGGTCGGCGATGCTGAGGTAATAATCGCAAACGTAGTTCAGACTCGGGTCTATCTCTGCCATTTCAAACAAAGTCTTACCCTTCACACGAGATACCCTGATATCTTCAATCAAAGGCAAAACTTCCAGAACTGGCATTGGCACCGCTTCAATATATTTTTCAATCAAGTCACGCTTAGAGGTGCGATTGCCAATTAGCCCCGCCAAACGCAGTGGGTGGGTTCGGGCTTTCTCCCGTACCGAAGCGGCAATACGATTGGCTGCAAACAAGGCGTCAAACCCGTTGTCAGTAACAATCAAGCAGTAGTCAGCATAATTGAGTGGTGCCGCAAAACCACCGCAAACAACGTCACCAAGAACGTCAAACAAAATGATATCGTACTCATCAAAGGCGTTGAGTTCCTTCAGTAATTTCACGGTTTCACCCACCACGTAACCGCCGCATCCCGCACCTGCTGGTGGACCACCAGCCTCGACACAATCTACTCCGCCATAGCCTTTGTAGATTACATCTTCTGGCCACACATCTTCGTAGTGGTAGTCCTTTTCTTGGAGGGTATCAATAATTGTCGGAATCAAGAACCCGGTGAGAGTGAAGGTGCTGTCGTGTTTGGGATCGCAGCCAATTTGCAGAACTTTTTTTCCACGCTTAGCCAGGGCGACGGAGATGTTACAGCTGGTTGTGGATTTCCCGATCCCACCTTTTCCATAAACTGCTAGTTTCACTTTTGTTTGCCTCTTATAGTTTCTTGTCAAACTCGTTGCTGAAACACTTGCCTTCACCTAGCCGCACGAGGCGGAATGTGTGAGGTCTTCGAGTGTCATTATTGTCTAAATCGCACGGAAAATAAAGGGGCTTTTCTACTGGACTAGGGTTATATAAGGCTTATTATGCCTTAATTCAGCAAATTTCTATCAATATCTATATTAATTAGTTTTTATGCTTTAAAAAACTAAATTTTAGACTTTTATACAAACTAAATATTAAAATAAGTTACAAAAAACAAAAATCTGATATTCCTGATTTTTATGTGGTTTTCATCAAAATAACTATGTTCAAAAAGCTGGTTTGCTGGGTATTAAGCGCCTACAGCACCTTTGAGGGTAACGGCTACTGTTATAGCGGTTGTCTTACGAATTGCGAATACACGAAGCATGACTGAATGTGCTATTCTATCGACGGTTGCGTGGGTTATGGTATTGAATCCCTATCAGAGATGGAAATAAAAGTATTTGTTTTTTAGTGATTACCCCACCAATGTAAAGAATTATTAAATTTAAAAATACTAGCTAAACTTTTTAAAGCTTTCAGACAATTGGCATGATGCAAGTCATTCCAGACTAACGATCTCAAGAAACATCCTCAAGCAGTTTTTCGATTTCTTGTAATGTTTGCCAGCCAGCTTGCCACTGGGAGTTGTCTTGCAATAACTTAGCGTTAAGCCAGAACCGGACATTGGGGTCACAAGCAGCAACCATTTCGGCATACACCCACTTACCCTGATTTTTGCGGTTGACGACTTGGAAGTGTCTCCAGCCATCTACTTTTTGCTGCGCTGTCCATTTAGAACCAACTAGGTAAGGAAATTTTTGCTTTTTAGTCATTATTCATTAGTCAGTAGAGACGCATTTAATCGCGTCTGTAAAGCAATTAGTCATGAATGCCACTTAAAATCATCGTAACTCTTAGCAATACCTTCGCTCCTATTGGTAACAGCAAGAATGTCTTCTGACAAATTGTCTGGAGGCGTATTCAAGCCAATCAATAGGACAGCGCGACGGTTTAACAGCTTTGCGGCTTGGATACTTTCAAGATAGAAGTTGCCAGGAGTCATGACTGCGGCTGAGCCGAGGGTGAAAACAATTGGCGGCGCACCTGCATCCAAAAATTGTTTTAGTTCTGATGTGAGTTCTGTGCTGCCCTGGCTGCCATCATAGAACGTGGAGCCTGCCATGATTGTGTTTGCAGCCCAATCGGGTTGGGGCTTTGCTAACACAGGAGAGAACAGGGCAAGGACAAGGTAGGGTGAAAACTTGTCGTCAATGAAGGGATTGCCGATGAGTGGAGGTAATCCAAGTTCACGGCGAAGTTGATGGACTGGTTTAGCCCAAGAATTGCTGACAAGCTTGGCAAAGTTGATGACTCCCCGATTAACAATCAAGCCAAGCCGACGCAGTTTAGCTAGAAATGGAAACGGGGCTAACAAGGGCGGGTCATAGGCGGAGAAAAACGAGATCGGTGCCATAGCACTTGATGCCCATGACATCCCTAATTTTGCCGCTACTAATGGAGCCGCAATGACTCCTTCACCAGCAAAAATGAAGTCTGCTTCTAAAGCACTGTGCATCAAGTCCGAATACATCTCACGCAAACTCGGACAAACCCACTTTCGGACGATATATTCCGAGCCTGTTTGCAAATCCATCATCCGCGCCATCTCTTGAGGATCGTCGAGGGCAGTATTGTCGGGACGCATCCGGTGAAACTCGAATCCCAATGCTTCAATTTTAGATTGATATTCTTTGTGCGTTGCAAACACAACATTATGACCGCGCTTCCGTAACTCAAGCGCGATTGCAATTTTGGGATGAAGGTCGCCAAGGGAACCGATTGTGGTTAAAACTATTCGACTCACTATTTTACCTCTCAGTTAGCGATCGCCTTCTATTAAAGAAAACTCAAATTTTTCAAAAATAAAACATACTTTTATTATCTGCAATTGATTTTAGGGTAACGCCATCGCTCTCAGTTTAAGATGCTGTACAATTTACCAATTAAATAGTTGTTGCAGCGCCCCTTTAAGTGCGGCTTTATCAGCTTCAGCCAAATTGCCAATTTGCCGTAAAACCAAAGCATCATCTAACGTAAACAACTTCATCCGCACCACAGAAGCCGCCCTCAGTCCAGCACTGGATAAGTCAGTAATTGGCACATCCAGCGCCCAAGGTGCATGAGTTGTGGTTGTAATCATTGCCATCACGCTTCGGCTTAAAAGCGTATTAAAAGCAACTGCATCACTAAGTACAAGTGCTGGACGTTTTTTGCTTCCTGAAGTTTCGGTAAACGGAAACGGTACTACCACGATATCAAATTGATTAAAGGTCACCATAAGCTTCCTCGTCTGCTTCAGACGTCCATTCATTCAAGGTTCCCGCCACCGCATCAAGGTAATCCCAATCTAGGGGCTGTACTTTTTTTAACACCACCTGTCCCTGCACGATTTCAAATGCGACACAATCCCCTTGAGAAATTCCCAGCACTTCTCGTACAGTCTGAGGAATCGTTGCTTGGTACTTCTTGGTGACTCTAGATACAGGTGAAGCCTTGCGCGTAGCCATGAGGAAAGTCTGCCTTTGGGAAATTTCTTCTAGTAATAGCGTAATACGGTATTACCAAATTAGCCAGCACACTTGAGTAATGCGATCGCCTGTGGACATATGACTATCATTTCGATTTGATGCAAGTTCAGGTGTGGCGATAATGGAATCTCAAGTTAGCTTTGAAAACTGTAAGGTTTTTTCATGGACGGTAATCCTCCACTAGCCAGACGTGAAGACCGATCCAGTTAATTGCCTCTCCCTTTTTACAATCACTACATAAGAATCAATCCTAATCCTTGACTCTGCGATCTCTGCGCTTCGGCGGTTCATTCATCAATAGCGCGAAAAACAGACGGTAATACCACTCTCGAAAAGACGTGAAGACCGATCCAGTTAGTTGCCCCCCTCTTTTTACAATGACCTTATAAGAACAAATCATTATCTTGTTCTCTCTATGCGCCCTGTACGTTTGCAGTGGTTCATTCCCTAAAAAGCCTATGCAACCAACAAATCCAAACCAATTTACAGAAAAAGCCTGGGAGGCGATCGCCCACACCCCAGAGATTGTCAAACAATACCAACAACAGCAGATCGAAAGTGAACACCTGATGAAAGCACTGCTGGAACAAGAAGGACTAGCCAGCAGTATTTTAACCAAAGCAGGTGCAAATGGGCAAAAACTACGCGATCGCACCGAACAATTCATCCAAAGTCAGCCAAAAGTATCAGGTAGCAGCAGTTCAGTTTACTTGGGACGCAGCTTGGATACACTTCTAGATCGAGCTGAAGCGTATCGCAAGGAATTTCAAGACGAATACATTTCAATTGAACACTTATTGCTCTCGTACGCCAAAGATGACCGCTTTGGCAAAGGTTTATTCCAAGAATTCGGATTAAACGAAGCAAAACTAAAGAATATTATTAAACAAATTCGTGGGAGCCAGAAAGTGACCGACCAAAATCCAGAAGGCAAGTACGAAGCACTGGAAAAATATGGGCGTGACCTTACAGAAGCTGCCCGTCAAGGTAAACTTGATCCAGTGATTGGGCGTGATGATGAAATCCGCCGCACCATCCAAATCCTCTCGCGCCGCACCAAGAATAACCCCGTACTTATTGGTGAACCGGGTGTTGGTAAAACTGCCATTGTCGAAGGACTAGCACAGCGCATTATTGCTGGTGACGTACCCCAGTCCCTCAAAGACCGCAAGTTGATAGCTTTAGATATGGGTGCTTTGATTGCCGGGGCAAAATTCCGAGGTGAATTTGAAGAACGTCTCAAAGCAGTCTTAAAAGAAGTCACCGAGTCCGGCGGCAATATTATTCTGTTTATTGACGAAATCCACACCGTTGTCGGGGCTGGTGCTACCCAAGGCGCCATGGATGCTAGCAACCTGCTAAAACCAATGTTGGCACGGGGCGAATTGCGCTGTATCGGGGCAACAACTCTAGACGAGTACCGCAAGCATATCGAAAAAGATGCTGCGTTGGAAAGACGCTTTCAGCAGGTTTACGTAGATCAACCCAGTGTATCTGATACTATTTCTATTTTGCGTGGGTTGAAAGAGCGGTATGAAGTTCACCACGGGGTGAAGATTTCCGATACTTCTTTAGTTGCAGCAGCAACATTGTCAAGTCGCTATATTAGCGATCGCTTCTTACCAGACAAAGCCATTGACTTGGTAGACGAAGCAGCAGCAAAATTGAAAATGGAGATTACCTCCAAACCCGAAGAACTCGACGAAATTGACCGCAAGATTCTGCAGTTGGAAATGGAGAGGCTGTCGCTGCAAAAAGAAAGTAATGCCGCTTCTCGTGAACGCCTAGAAAGATTAGAAAAAGAACTTGCGGATCTCAAAGAAGATCAAAGGGCACTAAATGCCCAATGGCAGTCGGAAAAAGATGTGATCACCAAAATTCAGTCTGTCAAAGAAGAGATAGACCGAGTTAACCTGGAGATTCAGCAATCAGAACGCGACTACGATCTCAACCGCGCTGCTGAGTTGAAATACGGTAAGTTAACGGATTTGCATCGCCGATTGGAAGCCGCCGAAAGTGAACTCGCTCAAGCACAAGGTAGTGGAAAATCACTATTGCGGGAGGAAGTCACAGAAGCTGACATTGCGGAAGTTATTTCTAAGTGGACGGGCATACCCATCAGCAAGTTGGTGGAATCAGAAAAAGAAAAACTGCTGCACTTAGAAGATGAACTGCACCGCCGCGTGGTAGGACAAGATGAAGCGGTAACAGCTGTTGCTGATGCGATTCAACGTTCTCGTGCTGGACTTGCCGATCCCCATCGTCCGACTGCTAGCTTTATTTTCCTCGGTCCTACGGGTGTAGGTAAAACCGAACTGGCGAAAGCTTTGGCGGCGTATATGTTCGACACCGAAGAAGCCCTGGTGCGGATTGATATGTCCGAGTACATGGAGAAACACGCCGTTTCCCGGCTAATTGGTGCGCCTCCGGGATACGTGGGTTACGAAGAAGGTGGACAACTCACCGAAGCGATTCGTCGTCGTCCCTACTCAGTGATTTTGTTTGACGAAATCGAAAAAGCCCATCCGGATGTATTTAACATCTTCCTGCAAATTCTTGATGATGGACGTGTGACTGATGCCCAAGGTCATACGGTGGACTTTAAGAATACTATCATCATCATGACCAGCAACATCGGTTCGCAGTACATTCTAGATATAGCGGGGGATGACTCGCGCTATGACGAGATGCAGCGTCGAGTTATGGAGGCAATGCGAAGTAGCTTCCGTCCGGAGTTTCTTAACCGCGTTGACGAAACCATCATCTTCCACGCTTTGCAGAAAGGGGAATTACGGCAGATTGTGCAGTTGCAAGTAGATAGACTGCGGCAAAGACTGAGCGATCGCAAGATGTCTCTCAAGCTTTCCAGTGCTGCCCTTGACTTTTTATCCGAAGTCGGTTATGATCCGATGTTTGGAGCGCGTCCATTGAAGCGAGCGATTCAGCGGGAGTTAGAAACTCAGATTGCCAAGGCGATCTTGCGCGGCGAATTCAACGACGGCGACACCATTTTTGTGGATGTACAGAATGAGCGCCTTGCCTTTTCACGCTTACCTGCGGAGTTGTTGACAACTTAATTTGTTTGATTTCCTTCACGCGCTTAGAAAGCCGGTTTCTTCAAGAAACCGGCTTTCTTTACTTGAGATTTTGACTAAAACTATGTAGCTCAACTGCAGTCAGCATACTATTAATAATTCCTGCATACCATTGCTCAGGCTTGAGATCCGATGTGCCAAAAGCTGTAATATCAACATCAGCACAAACAATGCCCTCCGCCTGCAAGCGTTGCATAGTTCTTACCCGCAGACTCGATTTGCCCATCTGCCGAGAATTGAGTACGTAACATAACTCTCCTGCCTTCAACCCTTCATACAGTTCACTGTCTGCAAGTCGTTTTACATAAGTAGGCGCACCAACTGGCAGACTGCCCCCGACTTGATACTGATGAGGTAGGTTACTCATTACGGTGGATCTATTTCCGCGAGAATACACTCAACTACTTACTATAATTGCTGCTTTCCTGATTTTTGCAAAAATTTTTGTTTCTCTCAAGCGCCTTCGCTACATTTATTACTTTCAAACACTACTTAATACTGAATTGCAGTGGTAACAATTCCCAATTAGGATCGAAGACAGCGCAACTACAAGCCACAATGCTAGGAATTTTTGAGAAATTGTAATTAGAGCATTTTTGATCGAGTATTGAGTAGCACTCCTCCTTCACCAGCTATAACTACATCAATGTCTTAAATTATACAATTTTACCAAAATAAGCATTTATAGGAAAATACTGATGTAATCTTGATATCAATCACAAGTATCGTTGGAGCATGGCACTACTTTACCGAGCAATGATAGAGGAAAATGGCTTCCCTAAAGTTGGGCGATCGCCTCGAATGTTAGGAGTAAGATTAAGTATAGATATAGATGTGGAACAAATACCCAAAGATTGGTTAGATGAGCAAGGCAGTCTACGTCCATCAGTAGAGCAGAGTCATTCGCATACCTTAAGTTGAGGTAGCCATAAGAAATAATAAAGGAATGTCTACATCTTTATCAATCGCGGCACTTCCTGCTTTCCGTAAACCCTCAGAATTTGGTGGTACAGGCAAAGATCCATTATGGCAAATTGATGATTGTAAGATACTGGGGGACATTGAGGCAGTGCAAGATAGTCCAACTCACGTTAGTATTATGCCAAGACAAACCATGCTGTTAGCAAAGTATGAGACTGCCATCGCCAACACACGAAATGATTGGGAGAAAGTGCTTTAAAGGATAAAATATTAAATAAAGAAATATTAATTATGGTATGGATTTTTAGTTTATCGGCTGAATGTGGCTCCTCTCAGTCAGATGCAGTGAGATTTGCCAAACACTTTAATCAAATTTATTGGCAACTTCCTAATGGAGTAGAGTCAAAATGTAACACAGGAGTTTTTCAAGACAGTGAAGATAACTGGTGGACTAGAGTTTGTCCGAGTGGCATCACTCAAGTTGGCATTACCACTCCTGAAGATGCCTACCAAATGACGGAAATGGGCATACTTTTATATCAACATTTACAGTACGCTCCTGCATTTCGTTATGCTTTAATAGGTCTGGAAGTTGATGAATTTAGAACATACAGCGAACTGATATCAGAAAATAATCATGCTAATCTGAATTTTTCTGGGCTGGTATTGAATGAAACATTATGGCAAAAGATGAATCATCCTGTTGGCTTCAGGGTTTTCGCTCCTGGCTACTTCTGGAAACCATATGAGGGAGAAGTCTATAAGCCTTTACTGGCATCTTCCGCTCTAAGAGATAAACTCAACGAATTGTTCGCTATCCAAGCCTAAAGTCCCAGGCGCTTGCCAAAATACTGACGATACAATTCACACGAAGGGATCACATCATTGCCCTGAAATCTTATCAACCCCATGCTGCGTAATTTAAACGCTAAACCAGTTTCTATCTGCACAGGTTGAGGATTTGCAATTACTTTTTTGAAGGCTGCAATTAAATTTACATATTTTTGCAAGTTTGATAAGTGGCAGCGCAGGTAGTTACTGTAAATTCCCTCTTCCGTAGGTGCGGTTTGTAACAACTGCGTCAAACTCATTTTACCACGAGCAATTTCGTAAAGCGCTCGTTGTATCAGATAGGGATTTCCTCCTACCATTACCATAAGTTGCTGTATCTGTGGCTCTGTCCAATTTAACTGATATCGTTGTACCAAGTTCTGTACTTGTGACTGATTTAACTCTGGTAATTCGATTGGCAATGCGACATTAAATGGTGACTGATTTATATTCAGGGGGATGTCAACTTCTTTGGAATGTACAATTACTAATCTCAGTTTTTTCCAAATTTCGTTATTGCTTCACTTATCATTCCACACTCTTAGCAACGTCAGAAAGTCAGTTGCAACTTTAGGATATTGAAAAACTTGGTCGATGTCATCCAAACCCAAAACAATTGGACTATTAATTGTTGATAATAGGTATCGTTGAAAGTAGTTTGTACACTTGTCCTTTGAACCGAGAACATTCTGCCAATCGTCATTTAATTTATCTGTGACATTTAACTCATTAGTAATGCTGGTGCAGAACCACCACAATAATTTATCCAAGTTCGTGAGAAATTCTTCATCCGCTGAGCGAAAATTTAAATATGCAGTCTGACAACCATGCTCCTTAGCTTGATGCAGAATACGTGTTATAAGTGAAGTCTTACCCATCTGCCGAGGAGCTTTAATCCGAATTAATGCTCCTGGTTTCAGAATGGTTTCATAACATTCTACCTCAACAGGGGGACGTTCGACATAAAAAGACGATTGCTCCACTCCAAATTCTTGAGTGGTTTGTGCGACGATGGCAAATAGAGGTAACGTTTCAGTTCGTACGAACGCATTTGGGTGTTGAAACAAGGGCGACAATGGTCGGAACTAGCAATTGCTCGCACTACACCTGCCAAGCTTTGGCTGTTCTCGCGCTTTGACTCTGGTGGCACACCATCTACAGAATTCGCAGAAGTTTTCCATACAACAGGCGGCTTGGTATGCTAAGCCCTTAGCGACATTTGTCGATGCGTTCGTCGTTCGCGAAGCGTCTCCGTAAGGAGAAGACGTTGGCGGAGCCATCGCTCTCGTCTTCCGGTTCTATGGTCTAGTACTTTTTCAGTGTCGCACTCATCGACTGATATGGTAAAAATCCCTCGTGCTTTGTTGGAACGTTTGACCGATACCTTGGGCTATGCCGCTTAAATGGATAAAGTCGAGCTTAGACCTTGAAGCAAGTGGCTTCAAATAAACGCTTAACAGAAGCATATATGCTAGATCAAGCAAAAATTTCTCATTCCTCTCTCAAAAGTGCATAAGTTGATTTTGCTTGCACCTAGTTAAAGAAGAAAAGCAAACAAGTCTGATTCACATAATCTGATTTTTGTCAATGTGTAAGTTCAAGGAGTCATTATGACCAAGTTAGCGGTTCACAATGCAACAAATAAGGCGGTCACGGTTTACCTGACATTCGGTGCATCAGGGCCAGTCTGCCCAAATCCGGTCGGCGTGGGTGATTTTCCGATTCTGTCACATGTTCCGAATTCTCCGGGACGAGGGACGTTCACCTTGGCGGCCGGTGCAAAAGAGAATTTCGACCCAAAAGGGAGATGTTTCACCGGCAATGTCGGATTTTTCATCGCACCGCAATGTCCGGTCGCAGGAGCCGACTTCAATCATGGCAAGGAAGGTACAAATATTGGCGAGTTTACCGTGAACGTCACTAAAGGCGACGAAGCCTTTGATATCAGCTGCGTAAACGGAGTCAACTGCTGGATGAATATGAGCGTAACTGGATCTGGTTGGTCTGACGGAGCGAACAATACCGGAATCAACTCGATTGAGAATAAGGCGCTACAGAAAAATCAGGGAAATCCAGGCGTCTACCCGGTCAACTGCACTGACTGCATACAGTTGGTTGGTAATCCGCCGTGTCCCAGTCTGCCAGTAGGGCCACCACAGACCAAGCGTATCTGCAATATCCAACGCGCCGTGCGACCCGGCTCGAATGATACTCTCACCATTACGCTCAAAGAAGGCACCCCACCATCGTAAAATTACAGAGATTGACTGCGAGTCCGGCACGTCTTGGCGGCATAACAAATCATTCCAGCCCACGCCGCCGCTGAATTCGTCGTTATTGGGTAGCCGCCGAGATACCCGCAAGTGCGATTCGTTCAGTCGAGCGCGACCTGAAAAAGGTCGTTTAGTACGGGAAGCCATAACCCTTGCGGTTTCACACCCGCCACCCCTTGAGAAAATGGCGATCGCGAAGCCCAGATCGCGCTGTGCCAGTTGCGTCAGTTATGCAATACAAATGTACTAAAATTTAGCGATCGCCTGTGCCAGTTGCGTAAGTCCTGCCGGACAATGATAGTTCTAGAATTTGTTAGACATGCTTCTGTGTATAACCACCAGAGTCATTGAGATACCAAAGAGCGTAGTGTCCCTCAGCACCGTTCGGTCCTTGCCAAGGGGGATCTTGCTTGTTCTGGTTGCTTTTCCAAGGTTCGTCAATTGCTTCAAACAAGTAGGTAATAACACCTTGCTGTGATGCCCACTTATTGATCGCCTCAAAGTATGTCCGGAGGTTATTCACGTTGTTATTCGTGTTGTTGAAGCTGATTCCCTGTGAAGGCCACCCAGTCTCGCCAATCATCACCTGGCATTGTGGGTTGATTTTAGCAACAGCTGATTTGATCGTATTGAAAGCTTGACTTACCCCATTCACACCGTCTTGGGGAGTAGGTGTGTTTGGAGCAGGATAAAGATTGCACTGAATAAAATCGCAGTTTTCGATCAGCGTCTTAAGCTCATTGTAAAATGCGCTATTTGGATCGGCAATATTTCCAAAGGCATTCGAGCGGACACCAACTTTGATATTGAGGTTATGAGCATTCTGCTTATTAGCTACAATCATTGCATTGACTGCATTAGTTGTTTGTGCGTCAACAATATATTCATTAGTAAAAACCAATGAAGTGACCGTGTTGGAAACAAGAGCGTTTGCTGCGCTAGCAGCAGAAAAAGCCGCTTTAATTTCTGCCTGTTGCAGTTCTGCATTCGACTGCTGATAAATACCCTGAGCTACCTCAATAGCAACTTTGCCGCGAAGCTTATTTAACTGGGCTGCTGCGACTGCAACATGACAGTTAGAATCGACTTGATTCCAAGGCGTTGTTGGTGAGTAGTACCCAGCATACCCCATACTGTAAGTGCTGATTTTGGTAAACTGGGATGCAATGACCTCTAGCATATTCACAATATCTTGCTGACTGTAAGAGTTCCATTGCGGGGTTATAGCTTTTGGAGGTGTTCCTCTCCAGCGACCGACATAAGGTTGAAAGGCGACACCGAGGAATTGGGACATAATAGTACCTTTAATTAAAAAAATTGAGTGGAGTCTTGCAAGGGGAGGTGGTTCTAACTTTTACTCATGTTCGTGCTACTTAGGTTTTGATTATGCTTTGACTGACATAACTCAAACTCCTTGTGAGACTAAAAAACGCTTTGTCCGATTACATTACCTGCCGGCTTGTAGTGACAAACTAAGACATCGTTGCCATGTCCGCTCGCTAAACCACACCCAACTTCTGTTGTATTTCTCCAAACAACTTGGGTATAATGACCCACGCTCTTCCAATCCCCAGTACTAGAGACATCAGAGAAAGTACCATTTCTGAAATACTGCTTTTCATTACCCCACAAATCTATTAGCTGAGTGATGGAAAAAGCGCCAGCGGTACCAGACGCTAGGTTTTCTCCAGCACCACTATGTTCAAATGTTCCTGTTGCAGCCAAATGATTTGCCCATTGTTGAGCACTTGCCGCTAAATTTTCTGACCACTGTAGTGGCGGAACACCTACTTCGTCTCTGTACTTATTGTGTTCTACCAAAATTGCTTGAATTTTATCGCTCAGACTTCCTGAAGGTCTATCGTTACTGCCTGATGCCCATAAAGCGTTATTTGCAGTTTCAGTTTGAGAACCCGCTCGGTAAACTACAAGATTACCGTCGTCTTGAACATTGAGAAACGCTCCGGGGTTATTATATGTATTAGATGCCCATTTTGGAAAACCGTTAGTACCATAAAGAACCAAGTTCCCATCAGTTTGCATGATCAACTCACGTGGTTGGATTCCTCTAGTATTGGTTGCCCAAATAGCTTGAGACTGCTGATTGTAAAGAACAACATTTCCATCTGATTGTAAAATAAGCTTGTATTGCTTATTATCCGATGGCAAACTTTGTTCTGGATGTAAACTTTGACCTGAAAAAAGAGTTGCCATATTGCCTCCAAAGTGTAAATTAAGTCAAAGTAAAATTTCACAATTTTGTCTTACGCCATCCTGATTCGAGTGTAGTTGTCCTATTTTCACCTCGCTATGTGGCATTAGGGATTTTTCTCAAGTTCTCTCTGAAATCTTTATAGATAGGATTTACGCATTGACAAACATGTGATTGTGTAATGTGAGTCTTACTGTTTACAAAACGGAAGTTAAGCTTGGAGAGCCAATCAAGCTATATTCTTGATAGATGTAAGTAAGCACAACTTATGCAATTTTGTTTTAGACAACCGACCTATCTCAACTGACCTTCTTTGAAGCGAAGCGATGTTCTAGCACGAGAGGTTCTCGCCTGGGGTAACACCCAACACTCTTGCAAACTGCTGGTAGAGTTGTATTCTATGCTGAGCCTGCGGAGTCTGCTGCCCTTTACCACATTCGATGCCGCCATTAATAATGTTAATGGTCATGCCGAAGCCGGACGTACTGATGGCATTGTGGCATGATGTTTTGGGTGGTTGGGGAGTCATCCAGAACCACAGGGCAGTCATGAAGGAAATGGCGCTATTCGTTGAGACTAGTTCAGGATGGTTGAGCAGATCCTCTCCAATGGCTTTTCCGCACGCACCGTAGTTATAGTTCCACGACAATTGGAGCGGTCCGCGACCATGATAGTTTTTGCCCGGTGCGCATCGGTAGGTAGTGTTCGTCGCATCGCAGTAAATGCTTTGCGGGTTCTGCTCTTCAACGTAGTGTAGACCCCCCGTCTCGTGAGAAATGTTGGCACCGAACGCAGCTGCCTCGCGTTTACGTTGCTCCAATGAACCCTCGTTGCAGAACTGCGGGTACTTCTGAACTGCCGTCATCAGACTTTCATAAGTATAAAAATTATTACGGTTGGAAAAGATAGTCTCGTAAGTCTGACGAGACACTATACTTGTAAAGCCATTGCCTGTGCTTCCATGACCAGACTGAGGAATACATATTTCCTGACCTACTTTTAAATTATGAGCGTTTTCTTCCGTAAATGGAGTGCCATCTGGTTTCAGGATTTCATGCCAACGATCACTACTATTCAACTGTTGTTGGGCAATGTTAAAAAGCGTATCTCCCATTTTGACGATGTATGAACTACCTGTTTTACAACTCATGTTTTTCTCCTTAAAAGATTGAGATTTGCATCAAATTGATGAATAAAGTTCTATCACTTGGAGTGAAAGCACTCTGAGCGGGTTAGAACTTAGGTGTTGACAGAAAGTTGCTTGTGTGGTGATAGCCCTAGTAAACAGAAATTATCTTAATTTAGTAGGTTTTTGAACCTAGAGGACACAAGCCTTCTTTCTATTTCTCATATAAATGTCAGCGAAATCAGCTTATGCAGTTACCTGGATTTCTCACAAACAATAAAAAATCAATTTATATCTCAACAAAAAATGGGTTAGTTCAAGGAATTTCTCATAAGTTTTGTAATGTCATTCACTCAAAGGATGGCTATGGGTATTCAACCAATTTTGACGGCGATTAAAATCGCCCGTGTCGCTTTCATCCCCGCTCTGAAGAGACGGCTGTGATTCGTTGGTCGAAATGAATAGCAATATTCAAAGATGACCGCAAGGAATATAGAAGGGAATAATCCCAACTGAACCCTTGATAACTTGGTAACCATGAGGGTGACTCAATATTCTTGAGAAGTCCCTCCCCGCAGGTGCAGCGGTGACAGCAAGTCCCCCACACTTGAGATTAGCGACCTCAAGTGACCATTGTAACGGGGAATCACGGCGGTAGCTGGAAGCCTAATCCGGTAACCCGTCTAGCAAGAACCCATGAGTAAAGCTATGCAAGCAAAACTAAAAGAGCAACTTTATAAAGCTGATGCCGAAGTCATCTTGGAACGCCTGCCTGAACGAATTCGAGCTGCTCTAATTGCTCGTGCCACTGAAATTGAGTATCCTGTTGAAGCAGTCATTGATCTGGCGATCGCCAGCTTCCTCGACACAGAGGCTTTAGGTTTTGCTGATTGTCAGCCAGGACGTGGACAATAAAACCCAAGGCATTCTCAAACTGCTGGCACTCACGATCTTACTGCTCTTATTACTATTTATCTTTCTTGCTTAGTATCTCATATTATGGGTCTGTTACTTACGCCGCGCTGTACTAGCGATCGCTTCAGTGCCAGTTGCGTAAGTCCTGACCTAAAATGTGAGGGACAGGCTAGAGAGCTTATCCTACAAGAACAATTGTGGGATAAGCTCTCTAGCCCGCCCTTTTTTATACCTATTTATACATACATCTTTTTAGAAGAAAATTTTACGTCATTTTATACAGAATATTTGGAAAATTTCGCGTATATTATCTATTAATTATTAGGATATTTCCTATTAAATGAAAATCTCTAAAATAAAGCTTAATGTTTGCTTTAGTAAGCTTTATATTCAATTAATACTATCCTATGAAGGTGTTACTAAACCTCTACGGTTAAGTTAGATTGCTATAAAATTGAACTTATAAATAGTTTATTTTAATTAAACAAAGTATATAAAGTTTTCTAAATACCTGCCAAACTGGCAACACTGCTTTATTGGATTTGTTATTCATTAGTACTTACCAGGGTCTTTGATTTATGTCTACCTACTGAACGCTATAGAGCGATCAACGAGGTTGTGGTGTAAGGAATACAATGCCAAACAACGTACAGTTGGAGATACGCTTAAGCCCTTGATAAACCCCATTTATTGGCAAAATGTTCAGATGAATTTCCACAAATTCTTTACACACAAAACAGGTCAGATAGGTAGATGGGGAAGCATTACACTAATTTTTTAAAAATTATCTTCAAAATATGATTTGTCAGTTACTAGCAGGACATTATAAAGTCCTTGAAGTCTTGGGTGAGGGGGGCTTTGGGCAAACATATATTGTCGAGGACATTCACCTCCCTGGAAACCCTAAATGCGTCCTCAAACATCTCAAAACTACTAGTACCGATCCCGAAATTTTAGAAACGGCAAGAAAGCTCTTTCAAAAAGAAGCCGAAACCCTGCAACAGTTGGGTAACCACGACCAGATCCCCCGCCTTTTAGCTTACTTTGAAGAAAACCAAGAATTTTACTTGGTGCAAGAATTTATTGATGGGCATCCCCTGAGTAGGGAACTGCTTCCTGGAAAAAAGTGGACAGAACGCCAAATTAGTGAAATGCTTCTTGAGGTATTGGACATTTTAGAATTTGTCCACAGCCAAGGGGTAATCCATCGAGACATCAAACCTGACAATATCATTAGACGTGGCTCAGATCACAAATTAGTGCTGATTGATTTTGGGGCAATTAAGCAACTGCGAAGCCAAAAGGCCATGGGGACGGGACGGCAAAACATCACTTTAGTGTTTGGTACTCGGGGTTATATGCCCTCGGAACAAAGCAGACGTTTACCGCGCCCTAGCAGTGATATTTATGCTTTAGGAATGATGGGTATTCAGGCATTAACGGGGGTGTATCCACACGAACTTCAAGATGACCCAGATACAGGGGAAACCCTGTGGGAACACCTAACGCCTGTAAGTCCAGAGTTAGCTACTGTCCTGACTAAGATGACGCGCTACCATTTCAAAGACCGTTATCAGACGGTGAATGAGGTATTGCAGGCGCTAGGGGAATTGGCGCTCATTAATACACCGACCGACTCAGTTCCGGTTACCAGTACCACATTGCATGAACTGATTTTAGAGTGGCAAGAAGCTGGAGAGGTCAAAATTCGCAAAATTCTGGAGAAGCAACAAAGTAAAAACCCTGGTAAAATCCGCCTCGGTCGTGACCCCCTAGTGTGCGATATTGTTGTACCAGATCCGACAGTATCTGGGCTACATGTTGAAATATTCTTTCATCCTGAAAAGCACAGGTTTTACTTGCGAAATCTGCGCCAGAGGAATCCTCCTATTGTTGATGGTCAATTACTCTTAGCCGGTGAAATGCTACTTTCTATTGGGAGTAGTCTGCGCTTGGGACAACAAAATTTTAAGGTGAGTGCCATTACCTGCAAAGACTATCCTGCTGGTTACGTCCCTAGGGAGTACGCACTTGTTCACGTTGCACAGCAACAACCCGTAGTTCAAACGGAACGGATACGGAAAGTCAAGAGTAAGCTTGAAATCCCACCTACATTCCCACCAGGAAATCCTTCCATACTTCTGCCTTTACACCGCAGACTGTCGCCAGTACTTGGGGTGAGTGTGGCAGCTGTTGTGAGTGCGATCGCTGGTTTAGTATTATTCAACGCTAGTAATTTTGGTGGAACTAATGCACAAGAGAATTTCATCACACAACAACCAAAACTGTGTCGTGTCGTATATCCCGCAGGCGGGAGATATCTAGCAAAATTACGCCCTGAACCTCAAACAGAAGTTGGCGCATTGAAACAACTAAGTCTAGGCGAGAAGGTCTTATTTGTTCGAGCGAAAGGTGACTTTGTACAAGTTAAACTTTTTGATGGAACTCAAGGTTGGATGTTCGATGATGAGATACAGCCTTGTGATACATCAAAAGCGTCTAAATAGGGAATGGGGCATGGGGCATAGGGCATGGGG
>CAZZXJ010000007.1:0-30311 GCA_964657905.1 uncultured Stigonema sp. | reverse complement strand
TTCGCGTCTCTACAGGATTTATCGGTATGTAGATCATCTTAACCGAACCGTATTGCTGACGAATGTATTCTGTTAAAAGGTGAAAATCTATATAGGTTAAGGGTTTGCAGAGAAGTGGCACTTTTTTACAGCCATATCGGTTCAATCTCATATTCATCTGGCAATTTGGCAACCACTCCCATTAAGTCAAGAGTATCGTATTAATCAATGGGTCTTGGATAAAGACCCACAACACACAACAGAAACTGCTCTTTGGGAGTTACTATCAGGGTCTTTTATCGCAAACATTCTGAAAGTGTTTGTTATTGTAACATCCTATTTGAAACAGTGTAAACCCCAGGTTAATTACCTGGGGTTTTGCTTTGGGAGGGAACTTCGATCACTCGCTTAAGCTTCTAATAACAGGCTAGTACCGCAAGGCGGAATTAAAAATTAAAAATTAAAAATCGCGAAGCGTTGCGAGCGAAGCGAAGCAATCTAAAAGCTTGAGTTGCAGGCAATAAGCAATTCCGTAGACGCGCAGCGGTGAGTCAGCGCTGCAGGAGGGTTTCCCTCCGTAGGCGACTGCGATAGCGCAGCGTTAGCGTAAGCGTTGCGATCTTCGGGTACCCCCGCGTCGGAACGAGCGTCACCCGAAGGGCTTCCCGCAGGGTATGGTAGCTTTATTTCCGCGCTCCTTGTACCAGCTTACACATAACTCCGCACCTCCTGGTTATAGCGTGTTAAACTTTCTAGGTTTTTTTGCAGATCCAACGAGGAGGGTTTGAGCGCCAGAGTTTCTAAATTGAGTTCATCCTGAAAGCGCTTGATTTTGTCCCGACAAGTCGCCACATCACCAATAATCGAGTTCTCAAGCAAGCAGTCTTCATCAAAAGAGCTTTTTTGACCACTAGCTGGCTTGACGTGTCTGATCATTGAAGAGGTATTCAACATCAACGCCTTTAATCAGGAGTTGATGAAAAATGTAATAATATTTATATATCTTAATCACGCTATCCAAACTTAGAGGTCAAAAGTTATGGTAACTTCAAATAGCAAGTTTGAAATCACCAAAACAGAAGAAGAGTGGCGCAAAATTTTGACGCCGGAACAGTATAAAGTTATGCGTCAACATGGTACAGAACGCGCTTGTACTAGCCCACTCGATAAGCAGTATACCAATGGCACTTATGTGTGCGCTGCCTGTGGACAGCCACTTTTCACATCGGGAACCAAATTTAACAGTGGTACAGGTTGGCCGAGTTTTTTCGACCCAATTGAAGGCGCAATTGGTAAAACTGTAGATAAGTCGCTTTTTATGACCAGAACTGAAGTGCATTGCAGTCGTTGCGGTGGGCATTTGGGTCATGAGTTTGATGACGGTCCCGCACCTACTGGCAAACGCTACTGCATGAACGGTGTTTCTCTTAACTTTATTCCCGACTAATTTTTGGGTGTTGCACATTCAAGGGATGATTTGTTGGGTGGTACTGGACACCATTAACAGTAGTGGTGGGCAATGTCCACCCTACGATCAAAAATTAGCAACATAGATATTGATATTATCCCTGTTGTCAAGCCAGTGGTGGCGATCGCACCCCTCCACCCCCAAAGCCGCCCTCGACATGAACATGCTCCGATGCGCGGTTCCCTCTACCCTTGACAATTCCTGCTTTTTATTAACTTGTCACGAATCCTCTAGCTACAAAATTCCTGTCTTGGTAGATGCTCAATTGGTCGTTAAAGCTCACCAGTGGTTCAAGGACAACGGGAAGGTGGGTGACACACCCAAAGGTGATGTGAAAGTACGCTTTTGAAATAGCATTTTTCGAGCGATTCGAGATTGATCAAGTGACCTTACCAATTCCCCAACCGCATCTCCACCTTGGTAATTCGGATGCTCACTAATATCTAGAAAATCATCGGTAATTGTCTTTACCTCTCCATTAACTCCTACGACGACTTGAGTCTGGTGATAAGTGAATGGAGTGTCAATATTGTTATCGTCCAGCCCCAACTCTTGTCTGCGATCGCTGTCGATAAATTTTGAATTGTAGTAGTCCACCCAGCCCACTATCAATCTCCAGTCACCATCGTTTAACTCTGCCGAAACTATGTAAAACTTTTTAGCTGCTTTCCACAGTCGTTTAATTTCAGCAATAGCTAGTTCAAAGGCTTGTTCTTTGGTTAAGTTGTTAGCCATTGATGTCTCCTGATTTTTTAGATCCTTAAATCTTGAAAAAGTCCTTTCCAAAATAAAGGTTTTTCACAAATCACACTACTCAAAAACCGCGATCAAGATTGTCAAGCTGATCCGAACCGTATTTTCCATAGACAGTGTTTTCTACTGTGGCTAGCAGGGCGGTTGGGTCATATACATGTTGGATTGCTACTCACACCCCCAACTATGTAATTTTTATGTAATATACTAAGTTACACTAAAAATAGATACACCAGAAGTATGCCCCCGATCATGCTAGGCATAATGAAAAAATGGTCATTTAATTCTTGGGAAGAAATACCCCAGTTCACACTGGGGT
The DNA here is from genome assembly GCA_964657905.1 of uncultured Stigonema sp. Taxonomy (GTDB): domain Bacteria; phylum Cyanobacteriota; class Cyanobacteriia; order Cyanobacteriales; family Nostocaceae; genus Stigonema. The sequence continues at coordinate 27,792 of CAZZXJ010000007.1, read as the reverse complement.
TTAATTGCTTAAACGTTTCCTAAGACACTCTAGGTTACTAAGTGTCCTTCAATGCAACTGATAACTGTTTTTTCTCTCGTGAAAATATTATACAGTGATGTTTTTTTATTGTCAAGCTACTATACAGCTATTAGTGTTAAACAAGCCTACTACCGTCAATTGGGATTGCAAGACAGCCACCTCACCTTACTCCATTGTGCAGTAAGTAAGTGGGCGGGAATAAATCACTCTTGTTTTTTTTGCTGCAAAGAGCGAAGACAGCTCAACTAAGAGCCAATTCCCGATGTTTTACATTTCGTAACATACTTGTAAATTTTTTCGCCCACCTACTTAACTGCCAATAAGCTTCTGGGTCTTTGGCTCGAGGAAAACGGCAACCAATACCAATGATTGCGATCGCCTTGTTCGGCAACCATACAGTTGAAGTGAGAAAAATTAATCCTATTTCCTCAAGATAGCTACATGAATATAAACTTAGTACGTCCATTGGCATTTATTGATTTAGAGACGACAGGGACAGACGTAGTCAATGACCGAATTGTTCAAATCGCCGTCTTAAAAGTACTTCCAAATGGTAAAGAAATCCCAACAGCAAGGAAAATTAATCCTACTATTCCTATTCCTATTGAAGCATCTAAGGTGCATGGTATCTATGACAAAGATGTAAGAGATGAACAAACTTTTTCTCAAATAGCTCAAAAATTAGCTACTTTTATTAATGATAGTGACTTTGCTGGATATAACTCTAATAAATTTGATATTCCTCTACTTCTAGCAGAATTTTTACGTGCAGGCGTAGATTTTAAACTAGAGGGAAGAAAATTCATTGACGTTCAAACTATTTTCCACAAGATGGAGCCTCGTAACTTAAGAGCAGCATATAAGTTTTACTGTCGTAAAGACTTAGAAGGCGCTCATGATGCTGCAAATGATATTCGTGCTACCTATGAAGTTTTTAAAGCTCAACTCCAACGTTATAAAAATGTTGCATACGAAGATAAAGATGGAAATATATCATATCCCATAGAAAATCAGCTAGAGACTTTAGCTAATTTTACACCATTTAACTTACTTGATCCTACTGGAAAAGTAGTTTATGACGAACAAGGTAGAGAAATATTTAACTTTGGTAAACATAGAGGTAAAACCTTAGTGGAAGTGTTTACAGAAGAACCCAGTTATTATTATTGGATAATGAATAAAGATTTCTCTATTTTTACTAAAAGAGCAATTAAGCAAGTTTGGGAATTGATTAACAAACAAAGCGAGTTCTGATTTATCACAATTTCTGGTGTGAATCGAGCCATAAAAAATCGAGAGGCTTTATACCTACCATTACTTCCGACAGTTTTTGATAGTTTGATGAACAAGGGAACATTTATTGGCTCAAAAAAATAACAGTCTGATTTCGGAAATACTGGACCAGATCGAGCGGGTAACTCCTCCTTCAAAGCATCCAACAACCTTTACTCACCCCAGGGCTATTTCATTCTAGATGTAGGCACTATATGGTAGAATCCAGCGCAAATTCCGTTTAAAGCATCTACTTGCGTGTCTGAAATCGAAATTATAAAAGCCTTTGCTGGAATAGAAGACCCCAGGCGCAGTGCCGGACAGCGCCATACTCTTCCACTATGCCTCGCTTGATTTACCCTGGCGATAGCGAAGCGCTGCCGCCTTGCGGCGGATCGCAGCAGGCAATAAAGGATTCTTAGCAATTGGAGACTGGATTTCCAGCGATCGAGAGCAGTTGATTGAACTTCTTAAACCCCCAAAGAATAGATTACCTTCTTACAGCATTGTACGTCGTGCTTTATTACACATAGCTCCTGAGCAATATTCCGCATGCCTTGCTCTATTCTTTAACGTGCAACCAGCTTGTGGAGAAACTATCGGGTTAGATGGTAAAGTCCTCAAAGGTTCATATCAGATTGAAAATGATCATCAAAATTCCGAATCCCACCCAGCAATTATGTTGGTCAGTGCCTATATTGTGGAGCGGGGATTGATTTTAGAACCATGTGAAGTTGATGCCAAAACGAACGAAATAAAAGCTTTACCAGAGTTGAGCAAAAAATTAGCTCTTAAAGGTGTTGTTTTTGCCTTTGATGCCATTAATACCCAAAAAAAACCTGTGAACTGATTATTAATAGTGGCAATGATTACATTGCTGCCTTAAAAGGCAATCAACCCAGTTTATTCAAAGATGTCAAAACAAATTTTACACTCCTTATCAACTTATAAACAGATAAATAAGGGGCATGGTCGAATCGAAAAGCGTCATGTCAGTATTTCTCAAACACTTGATGATATTCGTTCTTGGCCCGGACTTACTACTTTGATTCAAGTCAAATCAGAACGTCAGGTTTTCACACATAATGTGATTGAGGTCACCACTGAAACTCGTTATTACATTTCATCTTTAAGTGAAACGGCGATATCTTGGGTAGCTGCAAATGTGGTAACTAGCAGCATACTCAGCACTAGTAGTACAGCATGAGTTTTGATGTCCAGTGATGCACAAAAGATGAGTGTCAGAACTAGAAGACTCTGCATCGCCAAAATCCAAGATTTGTAGTGTCCCAATCTTGTCCAACCGTAGCGATCAACAATCGGCGCCCAAAGTACCTTCAGCGTCCAAGGTAAACTGAGGAAGTTGGTAAGCCCGATCGCCTCCAAGGAAACGCCTTGTTGCCGCAGGAACACGGGTAGGGTTTGCATGAAGAAAGCGACGGGCACAAATTGTGCCACGTACAAGCTAGCGAGTAATGCCAATTTTTTCATCAATCTTCCCTCTTGGATACCCTTGGGCTAAATCCTGTTTAAAATCGAGTTCTCAATTGAAAACCATAGGTGGCAGGAGCATTGTAGCTAGCAATAGTCCCGAAGGAACCAAAAGGCACTGCTGTAATTGGATACTCAGTCCCAAAAATGTTATTAGCAAAAAAGTAGATTCCAGTATTATTAAATTCATATCCTAAACGAGCATTGACGATCGCCCAAGGACCTTGTTTGTACTGATTAGCATCATCAAGAAACGTTGTCCCCGATCCCTGCAGTTCTACCCTGGCAAATATGCCAATGGGAGCGCGGTATTGCAAGGCTAGATTGTAGGTAAAATTTGGTACATAAGCAGGCTTATTCCCATTAAAGTTTTGACCTGTAAAGGGGTTGGTGTATTTGGTAAATTCAGAATCTGTAAAGCCAAAGGAGGCGATCGCCTCTAGTCTTTTGATCGGAGTTGCTTTCGCCTCCAATTCAAAGCCAGTAATACTGACATCACCATTGGCAATGTTTTGAAACAAGCCTGAGGCAGAATTAGGTACAGGCACCTGAAAGTTATTCACTGGGTTGTGAAATACAGCCAGATTGACATTTAATCGGTTATCCAACCAGGAAGACTTCAAACCCACTTCGTAATTCCAAGATTTTTCTGCCTCATATGTCAACTCGCGCCGATCTTCAGCGCGATAGTTCACCCCTGGCGGTCTGTATCCCCTAGTGACCGAGCCATATGCCATAATGTTGGGATTAAAGCGATATTGCACAACAAAACGAGGTAAAAGTATATCTGAGTCTTTCTCGATATCATTAAATTGCCCACTGAGGGTGGGAGCGGAACCATTGGCTGGGATAAAATTATCCTGTTTGTTGTCCAAGTAGCTATTAAAAGATTCATACCGCAATCCTGCCGTTAATGTAAGTGGATCGACGGGTGTATAACTAGCTTGAGCAAAAACAGCCTTGGTAGTTTCGTTAATTGCGGCGCTTGTCTGATTGCGTCCGGGGATACGGGTGAAACCTAATTGCTGATAATATGCTGGTGCGTCAGCCCCGTATCTAACACCATCAGCACCTACGTTAAAATCTCTAGATTCAAAATAACCTCCAAACAACCACTGGAAACTCTTTGCCTCTTCAGGAGATTGCAGGCGAATTTCTTGGCTAAACACTGTTGAATAGAGGTCTCCTACCTGTGTAAGAATATCACGTGTTGTTAAGTCAAGTTCATTTTCAAACTTTTGACCGGAGAAACGCCGAGCAGTAATTGAAGTTAAACGAAAATCTGGCTGTTTGTAGACGACTCTGAGTGATTGAGTATTAGAATCGAGGTTACTAAAACCATCGTAGTTTTGCTGTATCTTATAGGGATCTCGCTGTCCAAATTTAACAAGGGGGACAGCACCATCACGATCATCATCAAAGGAAGCATTAAAAGAAACCTCCAAATCCTTTGAGGGAGTCCAAAGCACTTGAGCGCGACCTGTTCCTCCGGATTGGTAATCTACATCTTTATTTGTAAAAGTATTTTGTAGATAGCCGTCTCGCGAGCCATATTTACCTGATAAGCGGAAAAACAGTTTATCCTCTACTAGCGGTCCACCAACACCAGCTCGCAAATCGAGGTTGTTATAATTGCCGTAACTACGCACTACTGTTAAATTCAAATTTGTTGGTGGGCTTTCGAGTAATAATATTAACCGCGCCCGCTTCGGCGTTTCTGCCATAAAGGGTAGATTGAGGACCCCGCAGCACTTCCACTCGTTCGAGATCGGGTAGGTCTACAGTCAAGAAATCAGCGTAATCATAGGGAACATCATCTACATAGAACGCTACTGGATCTCTAGAGAGAAAGTTAAAGTTACTTAAACCCCGAACGCTGTACTCAATGAAGTTGCGGCTTGGGGTGAAGGTGGCAAAATTTGGGGTATTGGCGGAAATACCACTTAGTGAAGTAATGTCAGCATTTTCAATTTCTTCTCTGGGAATGGCGGTGATGCTGATGGGAACATCTTGCACATCTTCAGGTCGCTTTTGAGCCGTGACAAGGATTTCTATTGGCTCTTCTGAAGTAGTCAAGCTGAGAATCAAACCTTGCTGACTTTGAACTACCTTGCCGACGGGTGTCCTGTCAATTCCGGTTACAGTCACCCGCACATGAGTGGCATCGGGAGCAGTCACAGTGACAGCAGCAATACCCGCTAGCGGTTTTTCCTGACGAAACTCTTTGCCTGAGGGCAACTGTAACTGAGCATTAGGAATATTAACAATCAGGCTATTTCCTTCACTGGCGGTAGAACCCTGAAGTGCCTCACTTTTGGCAGTTTCTAGGATGACATTAATGCCATCAGCTGTTGAATTGAGTCGCACACCCGTTATCGGAATCGGGAATTGAGACTGGGAACTGGGAGTTGGGGATTGAGACCGCCACTCTTTAATAGTGGTGGCTCTTAAAGCAATTTCGTTGAGTCGCTTAATTTCGGTTATAGGGGATTGGGATTTGGAAGTATTGAGCTGCATAGCGCTCTCTTGAATCACTTCAGCTTTGGCAGGGAAAGCTACAAAGACTGACATGGCAAAACTCACCCACATCCAATTGGATAATTTCTGTTGCTGCACCTCAATTCCTCACACCTTAATCACAGACTGCACCACACAGTCTAAAAAATCACCATATCAACGTACGTCAAGCAGTGTCAAAAGACACCCTGTCAAACTTCATCCTGAAGCTGATGGTATGGACTTAGCCCCAAGAATACGGATATTACAGCAGTTTTCAATTGAACCCGTGCCACATTGTAAGGGCGGGGTAACCCCGCCCCTACGGTTATATTGTGGTTTACTGTAATATGTAAGTTTGACCAATGACCAAGAACGGGGTGCGGAGTGCGGAGTACGGAGTACGAGATCCACCGACCTACTCGGAAAAGCGCGAACGACTTTAGTCGTGGAGAACAAAGAAATATTTGTTCCCTTGTTGGCGCAGCCCGATGAAACAAGACGTCCTTTGAACAACCACGACGATTCATCTATGGGGTTAAGAGCACACCGCACACCGCACACCGCACTTCTTTTTTGACAGCTTGTCTGTTGACAGCCGCGGCTTTTTTACTGTTGTAGGAATTACCTGGATTCAAAAGCAAACTTCACCTGAGATGTTATATCAAATCCGTTTGTATCGGAATTATTCCTCCGTCCTCTCCCTCTGCGTCTGGATCGGTTTTTTAATCATTCAGATGCTACCGGATTTGATATCATCTGCCTAAAACTATAATTGCTACTTAGAATTTGCTGTATTACCAATCACAAAAATGACCAATACTGTTACTATTATAGTGAGAACTGAAGTAGCAAACTTCTTTTCCTCTCTAGATGAGCTACCTCTGCTCAGGGTGAATAGAGAATAGCCAGCGATAACAAAAATGAAAACGAGGGCGGCAGAAAAGACGACTACATCCCTCAAAATAAATAAAATCCAATCTTTCCTGAGTTCCTGTTTATACTTGATTTCCCGCAGCTTTCGCTCAAGCTCTGCGTCTTCTTGTGACTCTAAGTTTACTGATGACCGAATCGGTGGCTTGTCGCCAATGTTTTCAATTATCTGCGATAAATCTCTTAAATCTGCCATGTTGCTAAATGCCAACAACTTCAGTCTCAAGATTGTAGTTCTCGTCTGCAATCCAGAGATGCTTACCTTTAAGCTTTGCTTCTACGGGCTATATCTTTGCACGACTACTTGCTAGCTCTACCAACCAAGTAGATCAGAAGACTTTTTGGTATCAGTCATGGTTCCATCTTTATGTGAAACTTTAAGTAGATCATAACTTACAGACGTGGCAATATCCACACGCACGTTATGTAGCTTGTCTGCCAGATTTAACTTTTGTTTTCAAAAACTTCTAAATAACACAACCAAAAACCGTTCCAATGTTAAAAATTGGAAAGGAGCACTTTGTGGGTAGAACGACGATGAACGCACAAGGGTAAATCGAGAGTACAGTCGCAGGAGCAATGGATAGATTCCTCGCCCCATCCAAGAGATTGGTCATGGTCGTTCTGGCCTGCTGTACCACTATACCCCTACGGTAGGCGGCGGACACTTTGCAGGGAAATAGTTCAGGACACTATCTGGACATTCGATCAGCTTCAGGGTATCCTTTACACCGTCGTGCCGATTCGGATGACCATCGTCAAGCTAAGAGCAGGCGGTCTCCTCGTTTATGCACCCGTTGCTCCGACGACGGAGTGTATCCGCCTGGTTAACGAGTTGGTGGCAAAGCATGGTGACGTTAAGTACATCATCCTGCCCACCAGTTCAGGTCTGGAGCACAAGGTCTTTGTTGGTCCCTTCGCCAGACAGTTTCCACAAGCACAGGTTTTCGTTGCCCCGCACCAGTGGAGCTTCCCGCTAAACTTACCGCTCAGTTGGCTTGGCTTTCCCCAAAGACGAACCCAGGATCTCCCATTCGACTCAAGCCAAGCTCCCTTCGCTGATGAGTTCGACTATGCGGTGCTGGACATTAACCTTGGACGGGGATCTTTCGCAGAAGTTGCACTGTTCCACAAGCGATCGCGCACCCTACTCATGACCGATTCTGTAGTGTCTGTACCAGAAGACCCACCCGCGATCGTCCAATTAGATCCCTACCCCTTGCTATTTCACGCTAGGGACAATGCACTCCAGGTCATGGATAATAATGAGGCAAACCGTCGCAAGGGATGGCAACGCATCTCACTGTTTGCGATTTACTTCCGTCCAAGTGCGCTGGAGATGACCCAACTGGGGCAGATGTTTCGCGATGCTCTTAAAGCACCTGATCACTCAGCAAAGGCTTACTTCGGTTTATTTCCGTTTCGATGGAAAGAGAACTGGAAGCAGTCATTCGATGCCCTACGAGGTCAGGGGCGTCCATTTGTGGCACCGATTCTGCAAACCCTGATTCTTCCCCAAGCACCGAGACAAGTTCTCGACTGGGCTGACAAAGTTGCAACTGGGGATTTTCAGCGGATTATTTCCTGTCACTTTGGCTCACCAATTGAGGCAGATCCGCGTCAATTCCGCTGCTGCTTTGCTTTCCTCGAGAAGAAACCCTCGACTGGTTGCGACCCATCTGGAACCAGAAGTCAGCCTCTGCCGGAGGAAGACTTTAGATTCATCAGGGAACTTGAGGCGGGTCTAATCAGGCGTGGCATCGCGACACCAGCTTTGGAGGCAGAATTATGTACTCCTGTGAAGACCCTGAGCGTTTATACACTCATCAAGCCATCGCCAAATTGAGGTTTATGACATCTCGCAGCCTAGCAACAACAAAGGATTTGTCTAAGTACGACAACAAAGCACCAGCTTTCGGACCACGTTCCTTACCCAAAAAAGACAAGTAAACAGCCTGGAATGCGATCGCCTGTTGAATCTGCAATTCCTTTGATGTTGCAAATAGGGTAGCTTGTAACTCCTCACTCTCCCAGTTTGCTACATTCTCCAAATTCTCTACTAACCTTTCTAAATAAGAAACCTGATCTTGAGTCAATGTAGCTTGATCAGGAACTTTCTCAAGGTAGAGAACCAGCTTTTCTTCCTCATCTGCGTAGTCTTGTAGCCACTTCTTGGCAGCAGCAATCCTTTGATTTACAACTTGCCAGTCAAACTCATTTAAAGGCTCAGCACTTCGTTTTGCTACTTCCTCTTTTATATCAATGTGGGGAATTTGCAGGAGCGAAATCAGCGTACTGAAATCAAAAGGATAATAAGTCTTAATCTCGTCGCCTAGCTGTGCGTAAAACAGAGGCATTAATTCTTCAGTCAATTCTGGCTGAGCAGGGTTAGCCTCAATCAGAGCTTTATATTTTCCGATCAAAGTATCATAGTCTCGGAAAAGACGGACGATTGTTTCGTAGTTAGGAGCAAAGTTGATAACTGATTTCGGCTGAGTACGCAGTATTAAAAAGCGTAGCAATTCAGAAGGAAGTAAATCAGCAATTTCTTTCGCACCAGAACCCACTCCCTTCGATGAACTCATCTTGGTGCCATTTACTAAAATAAATTCATAGGGAGAATGGAATGGAGGTTGCTTTTTTAAAACCTTACGACAGATAGCATTTGCCACATCTCTAGAACCACCCTTTTGAGAGTGATCCTTACCTGCCATTTCAATCGTCACACCCAAAAGATCCCACTTAGCAACCCATTCCACCTTCCAAGGTAGCTTGCCGTGACCATTAAATGGAGAAACCCAGCCTGAATGTCCACAACCTTGTACCCAGTTTGTTGCATCCGGCTTACAAGTGTAAAAAACCTCTGAACCGTTATAGTCAGTTACAACAGTCGTGGCAATTTTGCCGCAGTTCTCACAAATAACTTGAAATGGATACCAGTTATTGGGGCGATCTGCCTTGCTCACTTCTTTATATGCTTCTCTTACAAGGTGAGCATTTTTGAGAAAAATATCGATATAACTGTTGAGTTGCCCAGATCGATAGAGATCGCGCAGGTAGTAGACTTCTGGTCTGACGCCCAGATACTCAAAGACTTCCAAGAATTCACCCATAAAATACTTTGCATAATCACTGGCTGTATCTACTGGAGAAGGCACGTTGCACAGTGAAAAACCAAGATAGGGCGAAAACTTTTCTTGGTCTAGGTACTTAGGCACTGTATCCAGTGCATCGTAGTCATCTACGCCGTACAAAAACTTGACGGGCTTACCTGCGTGTTTCAAGGCACGGTAAATAACGTCATGGATGACCACACCCCGTAAAGACCCAACGTGTACCCTTCCAGAAGGAGTCTTTGAATCGTTAACTACCTGGTTGCCTTGTGCATCAGCAGCGATTTTGTCAGCCCAAAACATTGTTAATTTGCATCTGTTTACAGCTTTTACATTTTAGCTTGATAATCCCCACCCAAGTGTACGGCGATCGCTTAACTACGATTTGTATCTTTGCGATCGCACTCAGGCAGGACGTCGCTTTTTCTGACGCCAATCTTCCTTGCAAGTTCTTCCCATGTCTCGTTAAGTTCGGGTGACAAATCTAGGTTTAAGCGAACCATCCCTTGAGCGTCAGTCATGGTTCTATCCTTAATTCAAGCGCCCGTTTCGTCAACCCGGCACCTGTATGTGAGGTTTTATCTGTTCTCCAAGAACTCATCTACCGTAATTCCTACCTGTCGAATCAAGCTTCTCAGTAACCCTGGCGCTAATTCCCGATGATTGGGGACTTATAAAGTTGGTTTTAATTCATGCCAAAGAATCATGTGACTTCCGGTTTGATGATCTAATATATAGCCAAACTTTTCAAAAATCTTAACAGCTTCTCTACCAGAGATATTTGACAAACGACCCATCTAAACTAGAACTTCTCCGATAAAAGATTGAGATTCTCTGGCAACATAGGGATTGCCGTGCTTAGCTTGGACGTGAAGATAACCCCTGATGGCATCTTTGATATTTTCTATTGCCTCATCCAGGGTTTTACCTTGACTCACACAGCCTGGAAGTTCAAGAACCTCAGCGACATAACCTTCATATTCTGGATCAAGTGTGAATATTACTTGGAATTTCATAATAAAGTAACTCTCTATAATTGAGCGCCTACTATAATTCTAACGCCTGGGTATGAGCGCACTTCGCAGGGATATTACATCAAGCTTTAATGCACTAACTCAAGCCTATTAAAACAGAATCGGAGTATCAAGTAGCCCTGAGTACAGTAGAGGGGATGATGTCTGGCGATTTGACAGAGGCGGAAACTGCGCTTTTTGAGTTGTTGGTTCTTCTGATTGAGACTTACGAGCAACGTCATTATCCGATGGGTGAGTCTACACCTGTGGCTACTTTGTCATCCTTCATGCACGAATTTGACGTAGAGCAAGCTTCTTTAGTCGAGGTTCTTGGCTCTGTTGAGGTTGTCAGGGAAGTGGTTAATGGTCAACGCTTAGTTAACCGATCCCAAGCGGAGTCCCTAGCTAAGTTTTTTAATGACCATTATTCTGATCTCTCCCTGACGGCTAAAGACTTTGGACAGTGAGAAAATTGAACAAAAATGTTGAGATCTGTCCCCAACCAAAATAGTATCCAGTGTTGATGTGGATTCTGTTCGGCGACGATAGAAGGAACGGCGATTGTGACAAATTTTTGGGTTCCAACAACCATCACCCTCCACTCCATGTAACACTTTTGCCTGAGCAGTTGAAAGTTTCGCACACAACTGACACTTGAAATTTAATGGTTTGGGCATAATTGAGGAGTGCTCAAGAGACGTCTTCTCATTTCAATAGAACAACAGGAATATACTTTTGAAAACTAAGATGCAGCAGCCACGGCGATCAGCCACTGCACAAATTAAAAAATCCGTGTTCGCTCCTTGAATACCATTTGTGCGACAGGTGTTGTAAAATTCTGCTGCTATTTCGTAGTCTTCGGGTGTTAACTCTACATTGGGAAAGGCACGAAGGTAGTCTCTAAGGCGAGTAAACTGCTCAACATAACGAATGCCTGAAAGCACTTCTTGCCGAACAGCTCCCAACAAGGCAACTTGATCATCAGTAATCAAATGGCGTAACTGATTGACAACAGGCATTGCTTCTAATGGAGTATTTCGTCGCAGTGCTAATGACCAAACAGAAGTGTCCACAACAACTCTCATGACTGCTGTCGCTGCTGTTTGTAGTTGTAATCCTCATCGTAGTCAATTGTCCCAAACAACTCAAGCACCATTCGCTGCTTACGACGTTGTACATACTCGCGCAATGCTTCTTCGACGACATCACGTTCGGTCTGTTGATTTGCAAAAGCCTTGGCTTCCTGGATTAAAGCTTCGTCGATTGGGATATTGATGGTCATACACTTGCTTAAACAAACGGCAGTTATACCAAGTTGCCTTCCTTCGTCTTGTTTGGAATCAAGCTCGCTACTGGACTCGCTTCCTAGCAAATAATACGCTCAAAGACAACTTGGTATTACATCAAAATTTTACCAGTTAATTTTAACAGGCTGGTTAAAATAGAATCCCTGTCTTCAGCCGAAGGCAAGGCAGGGTTGTTCAATCGTATAGTATATCGTACACAAAATATTGAGTACATATTTTGGCATGAAGTTTCGCATTGCTTCTAGAGTTTATTTATTAGGTTTGCTTATCATATCTTTTTTTTCCAAAACCTAAAAAAATGTATTCAAAAGTACAGTTAATTAGACAGAAATCTGATTTTCAGTCTGTTCCCCACAATGATCGCAAAAGTTTTCGGTCTACTGAATGTGTGAAAATCTGGGTATCCAGATACGTTCCCCTCTAAAATAGCCCCTTATGAATGCGATGTAAGGGGCTTGATTTTGTTAGGCGATACGATATCGTTCAGTTAACCCTTCGTTGATAGCCTTGCCAATATTTTTCCCGCAGCTTGCCCTTTTGCAATTTGCCACTTGGTGTTCTTGGTAAAGATTCAGTAAATTCAACACTCCTAGGTAACTTAAAATCAGCAAGTTTACCCCGGACAAAATTGATGAGATCAAACGCCGTTGCACTCATCCCTAATTTTAAAACTACAATAGCTTTAATGGTTTCTCCCCAGTCTTCATCTGGAATACCAATAACTGCAACCTCAGCAACTGCTGAATGTTCGTATAAAATATTTTCAATCTCCGCCGGATAGATATTCTCACCGGCATAGCAGATCATATCTTTAAAGCGAGCGCAAATATAGAGGAAACCTTCTTCGTCAAAATAGCCTGCATCTCCTGTATGAATCCAGCCATCAACCAAAGTGTTTGCTGTAGCCTCAGGTAATTTCCAATAACCAATCATATTCGCAGGCGATTTTATACAAATTTCACCCACTTGACCAAAAGGTAAAGCTTTGCACTCATTATTCACCACAGCTACTGATACACCAGGAAAGGGTTTACCGACAGATTTCAGTCTATTTGGATTTGCAGAGGTATGAGCATCTGCTGGTAGACTGACAGCACAATTTCCAGTTTCGGTCATGCCATAAATTTGCACAAAGTTACAGGAAAATGTGATTATTGCCTCTCTTAATAATGATTCAGCAATAGGAGAACCCCCATAAACTATATATCCAAGAGATGAGAAATCTGTTCCTTTACATCTGGGTTCAGTTAACAGAACTTGAATCATTGCTGGCACCATACAAGTCTTTGTGATGCAGTATTTTTCAATGACTTCAAGCACCTCATTGCTGTCAAAAGTTTCTAGCAAAATATTTTCGGCTCCCGATGCTAGACCACGGATAGCCCACCATAAACCCCCTATATGAAAGAAAGGTAAAACGATCAGGCTTTTATCTGTTTTGCTCCAACCTATCCAGCTTTTACCTTGCTTAACAAATTCTTTGGCAATAGCAAAGAAACTGTAATGTGCCAGTTGGACACCTTTGGGACGTCCGGTAGTACCACTGGTGTACATTTGGACGGCTACATCATTTGGCTCAATAGCGACATTAGGTTGAACATCACTATGCTGTTGCCACCAGATATTATAATTTAGCCAATTCTGTTCATCTTTTTCTAAGGCAATGAAGGTTTTAATGCCATCAAGCTCGTCTCTAATGGATTCAACCAACGTATGAAACTCAGCTCCGACAAAAATAACTTCAACATTGGCATCCCTGAGGATATAGCTGACTTCTGAAGGGGCCAGACGCCAATTAATAGGTATTATGACAACATTGATTTTGGCGCAGGCAAATAATATTTCATATATCTTGAGAGAATCTTTAGCTAATAGTGCAACTCGCGATTGAGCTTGAACTCCTTGCTCTAAGAGTGCATTAGCCACGCAATTACTTTGTCTATGCAATTGTAGATAAGTGAGTGCCTTATCCTGAAAAATCAGCGCCCTAACATCTGGAAATTGGCGTGCTTGCAAACGCGGTAAATCTGCTAATGTTGTTATTTCATCGTTATATATCATTGACATACCTCAAAAATTTGTTTGGCGAGAATCTGGACATGAGGTTCTCGGAGAATGGTATAGTGATTGCCAGGAATCTTGTAAGTTTCTAGTCCACCAACCGCTAGTTCGCCCCAGCCTTGGCTTGGGTCTTGGGTTACTTCCACAACTTTCTCATTGGCACAGAAGAGGTTAATTCGACCTAGATAAGGCTGGGGTTGATAACGAGACATTGCGTGGAGATTGGCTTTGAAAACTTGCAACAGCTGGACGATCTGTTGCAGCCCATATTCTGGGGGCAATATATTGACAATTTTTGCTTGCTCCAGGATGTGATTCAATTGCTCATCTAACGGGAGTTGCTTGAGTTCATCAACTGATACTGGCAAATCTTGACCAAAAAGACCGCCCAACTCCTTGGCAAGAGAAATTACCAGCATTGCCTCATCAATCTCTTTAGGCATGTTGATGGCAATGGGTGTATAGCTGTCTATCAAGGCCAGCAGAGCTACTTCATGACCTTGCTGGTATAGCTGCTGAGCCATTTCAAAAGCTACGACGCCGCCTAAAGACCAGCCGCCAATCTGGTAGGGACCTTGAGGCTGAATTGTCTGTAATGCTTCAATATAGTAGGAGGCCATGTCCTCGATGCGAGTTATAGCAGTTTTCATGTGGGTTAAATGCATCTCGCGTCCCTGAAATTCTATCTGTAATTGCTGTTCCTCATTAAGTCCCGGTGATTGCAAGCCGTAAACCGGTTGTTCCAAGCCCAAATGACGGGCTAAATCCATATAGCAGAGGACATTGCCACCGACAGGATGGATGCAGAACAAAGGTATCCGGTTGCCGACAGGCTGAATTGCTACTAAGGGAGACCAAGGTCGCGAATCTGAATGCTTTTGCAGAAGACTCGCCAAGTATTCGATTGTCGCGCCTTGGAAAAGTGTCACCAGAGGCAAATTTTTCCCGAACTGCTCCTGAATCTTAGCCATGAGGCGGACGGCTGAAAGGGAGTGACCGCCGAGGTCAAAAAAGTTGTCCCGGACTCCGACGGGGTGGACATTCAGCACCTCTGACCAGATTTTTGCCAGTTGCTGTTCCAGGGCGTCTAGGGGTGGGACAAAGCTGATTTCTTGAGTCAGGCTGGATGTATCTGGGGCAGGTAGGGCGTTACGGTCTATTTTGCCATTAGGGGTTAGAGGAAACGCCTCTAGGCTTACAAAGACCGAGGGCAACATGTAGTCGGGTAGCTTCTGTTTGAGGAAGTGACGCAGTTCACTAGTAATAGGTGACTCAATGTTAGGGACAATATAGGCTACTAAGCGTTTATTGCCTGGTTTGTCTTCGCGGGCAATGACTACGGCTTCTCGCACTTTAGGATGTACAGTGAGTACTGCTTCGATTTCGCCTAGTTCAATACGGAAGCCGCGAATCTTCACCTGGTTGTCTATCCGACCGAGCAACTCAATGTTGCCGTCTTTTAGATAACGTGCTAAATCGCCGGTTTTATAGAGGCGGGATGAGGGTTCATTGCTAAAGGGATTAGAGATGAATTTCGATTCGGTTAAATCGGGGCGGTTGAGATATCCTCGAGCCAAACCGACACCATTGATATGTAGTTCTCCGGGAACGCCGATAGATACAGGTTGGAGATGACGGTCTAGGATGTAGATTTGTGTGTTAGCAAACGGACGTCCGATGGGAACTAGTTCATCAACGGGCAGATTGACCTTGGCGTTTTCAAAATAGCAACTGTCAATAGTGACTTCACTTACCCCATAAGAATTAATCAAGCGGGTTTGGTGACCACAAAAATGTTGAAATTCTTCATACTCCTTCACATACCAGCTATCTGAACCTACCACTAGTAACCGCATGAAGTTCAAATTATGCTTGGTTGTCCTGAGATATTCAATCAAGTTCCTGAGAACAGCAGGAACAAACTCGGCACAATCAACCTCTTCCTCAAGCATTAGCCCATAAAGCTTTTCAGGAACCAAAAGCCATTCCCGTGGGCAGAGAACTAGCTTGCTTCCAGAACAAAGAGCACGCACTAGAGCTCCTGAAAACACATCAAAAGAGAAACTAGCCATTTGTAGATGAGTGCTGATTCCGGCTCGAAGGTGATAGGCGTCTTCCCAAGCCAAATAGGCGTTCACTAAACTGCGATGAGCAATCATTACCCCTTTGGGTGTTCCTGTAGAACCTGATGTGTAAATCACATAGGCTAAATTTTCTGGGATCACCCCACTGACCGGATTCTCCTCACTCTTGGCAGAGATTGCATCCCAGTCTGTATCCAGGCAGACTAAATGAGCGCTATGTTTAGGCAAATGTACGACTAACTTCTTCTGAGTTAAGAGCACCGAGAAGAGCGAATCTGACAACATAAACTCCAATCGTTCTTGGGGTAGTCGCGGATCTAACGGCACATAAGCCCCACCTGCTTTGAGAATCCCTAACAGTCCCACCACCATCTCTAAGGAACGATCAACGCAGATGCCTACCAACACCTCTGGTTCTACCCCTAGTGCTTGCAAGTAGTGTGCTATCTTGTTGGCTTGGGCATTTAATTCCTGGTAGGTCAGCTGCTGGTCTTCAAATACCACCGCCACCGCGTCTGGGGTCAGTTTTACTTGGGCTTCAAACAACTGATGAATACATTTATCCTGGGGATACCGTACTTGGGTGTTGTTCCACACCACCAGCAAATCATATCGCTCAGCTTCAGTCAGTAAAGATAATAGGGAAATTTGCTGACTTGGGTTGGTGACAATGCTCTCCAGCAAGGTCTGGAGGTGACCTACCATTCGGCTAATCGTGGTTGCATCAAATAGGTCAGTATTGTACTTGATGATACCAAAAAGTGATTCCGTCGTCTCTATAATGTCAAGGACTAAATCATTTTGTCCTTCCTGCTGTGGAATTTCAAAAGGCTCTAATAATAACCCTCCCCAATCTGTGGCTTTTGCCTTGCTTGACAAAGATAATTCCAGGACATCTGCAATTTGCTGCAAGCTCAGGAGATTAAACGAAACTCGAAAGAGTCCTAAGAGACTGGGGTCGCGTTTCAGTTGCAATCGCTCAACTAATAGAGGAGCAGGATAATCTTGATGAGCGATCGCAGTTAATACTGTGTGGCGGACTTGAGTAAGAAGTTCGGAGAACGTAGGATTACCAGCAAGATTTACTCGCAAGGCAAGCATATTTACAAAGAAGCCTACAGTTCCAGCAAATTCGGGTTGACTTCTACCATTATTTGGAGAACCAACTATGATATCTTCCTGATTTGTGTAGCGGTGAAGCAGTACCAGAAAAGCTGCCAGAAGAGTCATGTAAAGGGTTCCTCCAAGAGCTTTCGCCGTTTCCCTTAGCCTAGAGGTTAATTCTTTGGTTAGGTGGAAGGTATAAGAAGCTCCCTGATAGTTTTGGAGTGGCGGTCGAGGTCGATCAGTCGGCAAATTGAGTACTGGCAACTCACCAGCCAACTGTTTGTGCCAGTAGGACCAAAGATTCTCTCCGACCTGACCAGCCAGCATTTGATTCTGCCACTGTACGAAGTCTGTATATTGCCACTGAATAGGCGGTAGCGAGGCTGCTTGACCAGTATTTTCTGCTTGGTACAGCAAACGCAACTCATCCAGAAGAATCCCAAATGACCATCCATCGACAGCAATGTGGTGTATTGTTAGTAAAAGGATATGGTCTTGCTCAGAGCGAGTAAATAGCGTTACCCGCAGCAAAGGTCCTTGTTCCAGATTGAAGGGACATCGATATGCCTCAACTGCTTTTTTAGTTAGCTCATCCCAGTTCCAAGTTGAAGTGTCTATCTCCTCAAAGCAGACCTTTTGGTATCCATGAACCTCTTGAACCGGTTCAGCACCTCGCTGCCTAAAAGTGGTACGTAGCATTGGATGGCGAACCATCAACGCATCAAGAACACATTGTAAAGCTGGAACATTTAATTTTGAGCGGATACGTACTGTAAATGCAAGGTTATAAGCCGCGCTTAAGGGTGCAAGTTTGTACAAGAACCACAAACCTAGCTGACCGTGGGAGAGAGGATAAGATTGAGAAGTGGGAACACCCTCGCGTAACAACTGTAGGATTTCTGCCTTGTGTTGCTTAATTTTAGTTAAGAGTGCGGGAGTCAATACTTCTTTGGGACCCCGATAACGCAGTTGATCCCCGTCAATCCACAATTCCACATTCTGCTGCGAAAGGTCTTTGAGAAATTCAACTAAATTCATATTTCACCTTCTAGCCAATCACCATCACTCATATCCATCTGGACTGCTTTTTGCTCATCCCAGCTTGGTATGTGCGATTGGCAAACAGATGTCATGGAGCTAGATTGAGCGCCTGTCAGCAGTTGACTAACTTGCGTTGCTAAACTAGTGACGCTGAAATCCTCCATGAATTTCACCGCAGGTACATCCACTTCTAGGTCAGTTCTCAGTCGGTTCCTCAGTTTAACAGCTATCAAGGAGTCTATTCCCATATAATTGAGCGGTTGCTGCACGTCTAGTTGAGATGCACTTATTCCCAGCGCTTTGGCAACCTGCTCTTGCATGTAAGCTATTAAGATTGCTTGACGTTCGCTTGCAATCATCTCTACTAATCTTTGTATAGACTCATGCGATCGCATCAACAGATGTGAAGCTTCTTTTTGTGGTTCTGTTTCACCAATGAATTCAGAGTGCATAAAAGACACAAACTTTTTCTTATATGCTTACAGATTCGTGACAATTATCAAGGATTTCTTCCGGCTCACTGTTTAAGATAGCGATAGTTACATCACCTTCAGACCAACCACCATTGTTATCAGAAAAAGTGCATGAAGTCTTCAACATGATTAAATTGCTACGAGCCAAGGATTTATTGATTGATAGAGTTCCTTGAAAATGACTGGAATCTATTGGTCTTTTAAAGGTGCTAGAAAATTTAACAATCAGAAAGTCTCTAAGTTGGCGACGTTTATAAATTTTTAGATCCCAATCCCTCATGACTTCCAGCAAGCTATTCTTAAGTAAATGAGCTATTATGATGTAGAACAACTGATTGTAACAAATGTTGAATTCTACCGAATTAAAGTGTCCAGTATCTGCGATATAGCAAGATTCTGGAATAGAAAAATTACCTTTAATTAGCCATAAAAATTGACTATCCTTGTTCGATTTATCAACCAAATTACCGACATATGGATAGATAAATTGAGCATTTTTTAGATACTTACAATTGTCTTTGTATGGTTCAAGAAATACATCCAATAAATCTTGACTTATGTCTTCTGTTTTAATAACCTGCTGCTTGATATTCATTAATTTTCTCCTTAGTAAATTAGGAAACATAAAATGGCAATCCGTCGTAAACACCAATGCGGTAGCTTACACTACTCTCACCTTTTGGGACTTTGGATGCCTTGTGAATCAGGGTTCTGTTATCCCATAACAAAATGTCACCATCTTTCCAAATATGCGTATGAATATGCTCATCACGCTCAACAAATGAAAATAATTCTTGCAAAAAGTCTTGACTTGTTTCACAATCAAGACCTTTGATAGCAGTCGTAAAACCTTGACTTATGTACAATATTTTTTCATGAGTAAATGGGTGAGTAATAACAGCAGGATGTTTAACAGGCGGAAAGATCTTTTCAAAGTCATTCAAAATATCTATGACAGCTTTGTCTATATCCCACTCTTGCACTTTGTAACGCCATTTAGCCTCGTGTATCATATATCTTCCATCAACATAGCTTCTTAAATTAGGAGGCAATTTTTTATAAACTTGCTGCATGTCAATGTAGTAAGTTTCTCTAATCGAATTTGGCAGAAGTTGTGGGTACAACATGGTAAATGGCAAAGGTTCATCAAGAAATGCACAGTCAGTATGCCAGTATCTACCAGTTCCCGCAACGCCAAATTTATTCCCATCTTTTGGGACATTGGAAGACACAAATATCTCAGGATAGTTTGGGTGATGATAGTTGTCCTGAGGATAGATTTGTGGCGTACCAATTTTTTGAGCAAATTCTAAATATTGGTCTTCGTTAATATTCTGCTCTCTCAAAACCACTAATTTATGCTCGTATACAAGTTGTTTAATCATCTTGACTTCTGCTTCAGTAACTAAAGCAATGTCTCTATCTAAAATTTCGGCTTTAATACGTTCTGAAGATGGTTTGATGATTTTCATTGCTTTCTTCCTTATTTTCCTCACCACCTTGACAGGGCTACCCCCTACCACTAGCCCTGTCAAAGTGTAAGCATCAAAATTACTCCTGTCCCATCCGTACTCCGTAGGAGAACCCGCTTTCTTAGAATACCTATTTAATGAACCGCTCCTGAGGCAAGGACGCGCCCTTAGAAGATACGAACCCCAGGGTTAGCGCGTCTCTACACGTCTCTCAATTCTCACCAAAAACCCTTAACCGAACCGTATTGCTGTGGAGGCAATTACACATCAAGGATGATGAAAATATATTTTTAGTTGACGAGAATATTAGGAATCCCAGCCGAGCAAAAAGCGTAGCAATTCGTTATGTTGCTGTCATTGTTAATGACTGTCCCTATAAGGTTGTTTAAGAGCTAAACCATCCAAAACAGTGTTAAAAATCTTTTCAGCAACTCAAGCATCTAATTTATCACAGATTTTTTATGATTAGCAACTATTAATAATTGTTATAGATGTTTTTTTGGTGATTTGTAAAATTTATATAGCACACTGTGTGACTCCAATACGGTTCGGATAACGCTTGATATCCCAAACCTCTTAAGCGTAAGTCCTAAATCATTTATCGCTTGAAAATCACGCTCATACAGAGTCGCGTTAAGTTTGACAGCCTGTCTTTTGACATAGTATACCTGCCACCCTCAAGCTTAATATTTAGTGCTTTTCAGCAACTCGAAAACAATTAATATTCATTGAGCTTGAGGAACTTGAAGTTTATGTATGTCAACTGATTAACCCCCATTAGGAATCCCTTTTCATGAGCAATGTCTATAAAGCGGTTAGCCACGGTCAAGTGGTGGAGGTCATGACATAAAAAAGCCAAGATTTGCGATCGCATGTCAGAAAAACGGCAGCCCTGATAGCCTGTATTGTTAATCAACTGCAATTTTCCAGACCCAGAAAGATTTGATAAATCCTCATAGCAAAGAAGACAAAGGTAGTGAATCGCTGTTTTTTCTTCAGTGTTGTGGGTGCAATCTGCCATTTATGTGTGAGAGAGTAGGATGAAACAAAAGAAATTAGCCACTTGGATGTGGTGGATAGCAGCTGTATCAGTTTTAGTTGCAACTCCTGCGCGTGCTGATGTTGTGATCAACGCTATGCAAATGAAACAACAGGCAATGAACACAGAAGTCCCGATCACAAAAATTCAGCAACTGAGTGACATCCCGCGTCCCCACACCGATGCCAAAGATTTGCTAGCGCAGGACAGTCGCCAAAATCAAGTCATACTCGTGACAGGAGTGCGCCTGAAACCAACTGCTCGTGGTCTGGAAGTCATCTTAGAAACTCCTACATCTGATCAGCTGCAAACTACAACCAAGAGAGAGGGGAAAACTTTTACTGCTGTTATCTCTAACGCTCAACTGCGTTTACCTAGTGGCAATGAGTTCCGCCAAGACAACCCAGCTAGTGGAATCACAGCAGTAACGGTGACTAATCAGGATGCAAATAGTATCCAGGTAACAATGACAGGTGAAGCGGGTTTACCAAAGGTCGAGCTGTTTGACAGCGATCAAGGTCTAATTTTCGGCTTTACACCAGCTGCATCTTCTACCCAGAAACCACAAACGCCTGAAACAGTCAAGCCTAGTAGTGAAAAACCGCCTACTCAACCATCGGCTGAAAGTCAAGAACCTATTGAAATTTTGGTGACGGGTGAACGAGAAAACGGATATAGCGTACCTAGCGCATCCACCGCGACCAAGATCCCTGTGCCGCTAAGCGACATTCCGCAGTCGATTCAGGTCATCCCTCGCCAGGTGATTGAGGATCGGCAGGTGGTACGTGAAGACGAGTTAACTGATAACGTGAGTGGAGTCCAAAGATTAACAGGCTTTGGCACTGCGTCAGGCTATATCATTCGTGGTTTTGCTAATTATGGAGCCCTCCGCAATGGGTTTCGAGGGCTCAGAGGTTTGACTCCTGGTGATACCGCCAACGTCGAGCAGGTGGAGTTTTTAAAGGGTCCGGCATCTGTACTTTACGGAAGCGGTATTTCCCAAGGGGGCATAGTCAATACGGTAACGAAAAAACCCCTGGATACACCTTTTTCTAGTGCGAGCTTTACCGCAGGTAACTACAGCTATTACCGCCCCTCGTTGGATATTACAGGTCCACTCACCTCAGATCCCTCCCTCCTCTATCGGCTGAATACCTCCTATGAAAATGCAGGTAGTTACCGTGACTTTACTGATAACGAGAATTTCCTCTTTGCACCTGCTTTGACCTGGCGAATTGACAAACGAACAACTTTATCCGCCGAAGTCGAATATCAACGCTCAAATTTCGTCTATGAGAGCGGATTCCCGCGTGTGCCTGAATCTTTGCGACTCCCCATCAACAGGTTTCTCTCAGAACCAAATTTAGATCGTACTCACATAGACTCAACGTCGATTACCTATAACTTTGAACACAAGTTCAGTGAAAACTGGAGTATCAGGCAGGGGTTTAACACACTCCTTGCCAACGTAGATATTAACGGTTGGTTATATTACTCGATAAACCCTTTACAAGCAGATCGTCAGACGCTTAATCGTACAGTTGTCAGGGGACCCGAAAACACTGAAAACTACACTTTGCAAAACGAAATCTATGGAAAGTTCAACACAGGTTCAGTGCGTCACAATGTTCTAGTAGGACTGGAGCTATTCCGAAGCAATTTAGGATTGCTATATTCTAGTGCGACACTGCCTTCGATTAATATCTTTAACCCAGTATACGGCTCACAACCAGGACGTTTCACACCGTTTTTATCAGCAGAAAATGACTCAGACGACCTGGGAATTTACGTGCAGGATTTGCTCGATATTCTGCCCAACCTCAAACTTTTGGCTGGTGTTCGCTTTGACTCAAGTGACTCATCTGCCAGAAATGCTCCAGGAGGCAAATTACTTAACGAGCAGTCAGATAATAAATTCTCACCGCGAGTCGGCATTGTGTATCAGCCCTTCAAGACCACGTCGCTTTATTTCAATTGGACCAACTATTTCAATCCCCAATTTTCTGGTAGGAGTCGGACAGGGGAAGTCTTTAAACCAGACATTGCCGAACAATTTGAGGTTGGAATTAAGCAGGACTTGCTCAACAATCATCTTTCAGCAAATTTAGCACTCTACCAAATTACCCGGCAAAACGTACTAACAATAGACCCGGACAATCCAATTTACAGTGTTCAGACGGGAGAACAAAAAAGTCGTGGAGTCGAGCTGGATGTAGCCGGAAAAATCTTGCCTGGATGGAATGTCATTGCCACCTACGCTTACACTGATGCCTTTGTCAGTAAAGACAACCGAATTCCCGTTGGTGATCAGTTAGTGGGTGCGCCATATAACAGCGCCAGTCTGTGGACAACTTATGAGCTGCAAAGTAGCAAGTTGAAGGGGTTAGGGTTTGGCTTGGGACTGGTGTATGCAGGAGACGTCCAAGTATCCTTGCCCAATACTCTTAAAGCCCCCTCCTACCTTAGAACTGATGCCTCCCTCTTTTATCGCCGAAACAATTTCCGAATTGGTGTGAACTTCAAGAATCTTTTTAGTATTAA
The DNA here is from genome assembly GCA_964657905.1 of uncultured Stigonema sp. Taxonomy (GTDB): domain Bacteria; phylum Cyanobacteriota; class Cyanobacteriia; order Cyanobacteriales; family Nostocaceae; genus Stigonema. The sequence goes on along the minus strand of CAZZXJ010000007.1, from coordinate 4,328 downwards.
GTATTTCTACACTGATGGTGGTATTAGTGCTATTTACCCAGCACCGCCTTTGACAGTGCTGGGTACGGTGTCTGTGCAGTTCTAGAAAGGAGGAGACTAAATCTTCATGATTAGCACCAAAAGCCTGAAGAAACTAGGGTTATTGGGCAGCTTGTATATGTCACAGTTCATACCAACTATGTTTCTTTTCCAAGCCCTGCCGGTGTTCATGCGCTCCTCTGGGGTTTCTTTAAAAGCGATCAGTTTGCTCTCATTGCTGATCCTACCTTCGGTGCTGAATTTTCTCTGGTCACCCCTACTAGACCGCTATAGCTTCACCTCTCTAGGACATTATCGTTTCTGGATTATCTGCTTTCAACTCCTCATTGCCTGCACCACTGTTGCTGGTGGCTTGCTTGACATTCAACACAACTTTACCGCCATCATCATTTGTTTGTTTGTGATGTGTTTCTTTTGTTCTATCCAAAACATTGCTACGGATGCCTTGGCTGTAGGGTTGCTGGAGGTGAATGAGCGTTCGTTAGGTAACGGTGTGCAAATGGGAGGCAGCTATCTAGGTGGAATCATTGGCGGTGGTGGGATGCTGGGCTTGCTCAATTACTGGGGATGGACAGCTAGCATGCTCACTTTGGCTTTTATGGTGTTGGTGGCACTGCTCCCAATCCTATTACACAAAGAGCAAAGCAGAAAGAATGAACGCGCCGCCACTACGCCCGATCAACGCTCTACTCCTGCCTGGATGAATTTGGTCAAATTCTGCCGTCGTCCCGGAATGTGGCGTTGGTTGCTAATTTTGGTGCTGTATACAAAAGGTAGCATCATTGCAAGCACTATGTATCGTCCCCTGTTGGCGGATCTGAAGCTGTCTTTGGCTATGATTGGCTTGTTGCTGGGAGTCGTGAGTTACACTGCTGGCATATTTGGCGCGATCGCCGGTGGTTTGCTGATTAATCCCCTAGGACGAAAGCGATCGCTGATTCTGTTTGGCTTGCTTCAAGCCGTCACGATCGCGACTTACCTGCTACCTGCATTTGGTGTAACCAATTTACCCACACTCTATCTGGCAGCGATCATTGTCCAGTTCTCTTTTAGCATCACAGGTACGACTATATCCACCATCATGATGGACAAATGCGAACAACAGACAGCTAGCACAGATTACTCCATCCAAAGTTCAGTCCGTTCCTTTAGCGGCATTGTTGCTGCTGCTATTAGTGGTCTAGTTGCCGAGGCGTTCGGCTATGGGGGAGCGTTTACCATCAGTATTGCGATCACTCTGATCAGCGTCGTGATTATTGCCATAGCCTTTGATGACACTAGAAGCACTCAGAAAGCCCTCACCCCTCAGTAAGCGTCATGGGAAAATCAAAAGTTTCCAGCACAGAACGACTACCGCTTTGGCAACCGCTAACTGTACGGGACTTCCGACTCCTGTATATCGGTGAAAGCGTTTCACTGCTAGGCGATCAATTTTACTTAGTGGCATTGCCTTGGTTGACTATCCAGTTGACTCACTCTCGCTTCAGCTTGGGCGCAGTGCTGATGGCTGCTGCGGTTCCCCGTGCTGTCTTGATGCTGATTGGTGGTGTAGTTAGCGATCGCCTCTCACCCCGGTTAATCATGCTTGTTTCCAATGCCTTGCGTGCAGTGCAGACAGTCTTACTGACGGTGCTAGTTGCATCCCAGGCAACCCAGCTATGGCATCTTTACCTGTTTGCTTCCAGCTTTGGAGTCGTAGATGGCTTTTTCATCCCAGCCGCAAAGTCCATTATACCTACCCTCGTGAGTAAGGAGCAGTTGACAGCGAGTAACACCCTGACCCTAGGAACTACCCAACTTCTTGTGCTGATTGGACCGGCTTTAGGCGGATTGGTGATTGCTACTACCGGCATTGAGACAGCATTTGCAATTGATGCCGCCACTTTCATGTTCACAGCCGTGACACTTTTGCTGATCAAAAGCAGCCTTTCGTCAACTGCTGTGACGACTAAAGAAACGACACCCACCCTAACCAGCAAGACAGTTAGTTTAATTGCTGGTATTCGTGAGGGATTCAACTATGTATGGCATAATCCAGCGCTGAGAGCGGTTTTGCTGGTCATAACGATGTTAAATTTGATTTTTGTCGGTCCATTACAAATCGGCATCACATCACTGGCTCAAAGTCGCTTTCCAGGCGGTGTCGTCGCCTTAGGGATCATGAATTCCGCTTGGGGTGGTGGTGGGCTGTTAGGAACACTGATGCCTGGAGTCCTCGGCCGTCTTCCACGCTTGGGAGTTCTGATGCTGAGTCTTGCAAGTATACAAGGCTTTAGTCTTTTCCTGCTCGGCTTTATACCAAATATAGTCTGGGCTAGCGTGACAATCGCTCTCATCGGTTGCGGCAGCGGCTTTTTTACTGTTGTAGGAATTACCTGGATACAATCGCAAACTTCACCTCAGATGTTAGGGAGAGTTATGAGTTTGGGAATGCTTTCTTCCTTTGGTGTTGCTCCTTTTTCCTACGCTTTAGCTGGCGCTTTAGCTGATTTAAATCTCACAATCCTTTTCAGTGCTACAGGTAGCATCATGCTGATTATGAGTGCCTTGTTGGCGACCAATCCATACACACGCAGGATTGATTAACTTTAATAGACATCTCCGAAAATTAATTATGCATTGCTAAAGTTTTACTTTCCATAAAGTTCGGACTCCACTTATCTATCAAAATCCTAGCTTCAGCACTGCTGTTCTAGCTACATAGCAATCCTAAATGAGTTGTGAAAAATTTTAAGTTTTGTAGGGTGGGCACTGCTAGCCCTGTCAAGGTGACTTTTTCGCCAGAGCTAAAAGTCTCGCAGTTGAGACGTGGCGGTGGCGTGGGTCACAAGTTGGAGGGTCTTTCTTTTTTTTAGGTGCGCGAGGTTGTTTAAGAAACGAACTTAAACTCACTCGTGATGCCAAATCTAATAAAACTGAAGCCATCTGTTGTTCATCAAATGATGCAAAAACACTCCAATTTTCCGGAGGAATGGCAATCATCATGCCTCGATAAGTGCCCTGAATCTCGTCAGCCATATAATAGTCAGAAATACCTGCATCAACTTTGCCAACTCCATGTACACTGGCAAGAGCTGCACGAACAGTTGCCAAAATATTGTAAGCAACTAATGCCAAACAAAATGAAAATAGTGCTGCTTTAGGGTAACCCAAAGTCTGAATTTCACATTCGGAATTTTCCGTCACAGTCTGGAACAAATTTTCGACACTTCTGCGCCCACGGTAAAGTTCTGCGACTTCTGCTGCCGAAGCTTGTGAGCATGGTAGCATCGTCAAAATCGCTATCTCCTTTTCTCCATTACGAGTTGGTTTAAATAGATGTAAAACAATCCGTCTTACTAATAAGAATTCTCCTTGATAGGTCATACGAACTATCTGCTCAAAGAGTTCTCCAGTCTCGGTTTGACCACATGAACGTAAATCGCTCACCGATTCAGTAGGCATACTTTTATGTTCTCGGATGACAAAGTTTGAACCACGTTTAATGATGCCAAATAAAAAGCCTAGGGTACACATACAACGGTCTCCAATCCAAAGCTCTCCGCGAGCGACTGTGTCCAAGACTTGATTAAACAATGAGCGCTCTTGAGCATGACCGTCCTCACAGGGAAAAACATTAATTGCTAATCTTAATTCCGGATCAAGTATGACAATTGATTTTCCTGGTAGCGCAACTGCTCCTATTGTTCGGAGCACTTTCAGACGATGGTCGGTTCCTTCGAGACAATTACCATCGATTACCCGCACTCGGTATGGAGCTAATAATTGTGGTGAAGCTCCTCCGATAAATTCAATTAAAGATGCCATCGATGCAGCTGTCTCCCGTACAATTGCAGCGCTTACCTCTGGTTCGACTCCGTTTAATTTGTCGTATACTGCGGTTCGACTGACATTTAACTGCTGCGCTTTTGCCCGATATGCTGCGTTAACCGATGGATAAATTCCACACACCACCAAACTCATCAAATCCACGAGCCTGGAAAACAATAACTCCCGTGTATACTGGGTTTGAGCGTTTGCTTCAAATATTTGATTAATTTTTTCGGGTGCGAGTGATCGCTCCATCAATCCTCGAACCATAACACTAATCGGACTTTCTTCCACAAACCGTTCAAAAATTGCACCTAGCATTTCCCCAGCCCTCCGGTAATTTGCGGTGTCCGCGATCGCGGACACCATAGATGACGATCGCACTACGACTATTGTCCGACTTTTCGTCACCTTGACAGGGCTAGGTGGGCACTGCCCACCCTACGCGTATTTCTAGAATTTTCACCTATGTAATAGGA
>CAZZXJ010000006.1:3913-30510 GCA_964657905.1 uncultured Stigonema sp. | reverse complement strand
AAATGACAAATGATTAAAATTGCTATTGTTGGGGTTGGACGTTGGGGCGTACATTTGCTGCGAAATTTTTTAGAACATCCCCAAGTATTGGTAGTGGCGGTAGTAGACCCGAACCCAGAACGCTTGGCGGCGGTGAAACAGCAGTATAAATTAGATAACAGCGTACTACTGACAACTAAGTGGCAGGCGATCAAGCAAGTAGTGGATTTGGATGCGGTAGTCATTGCCACTCCTGCCAGCACCCATTACTCCTTGATTGTCGATGCCTTAAGCTGGGGTTACCACGTTTTGGCAGAAAAACCCTTAACGTTGAATGCATTAGAATGCCAGGAACTTTGCCAACTAGCAGAAAAACAGCAACGGCAACTGATGGTTGACCACACCTATTTATTTCACCCAGCAGTTGAGCAAGGGCAATCTGTAGTTCAGGCGGGTCAATTAGGCGATTTGCGCTATGGCTATGCCACTCGTACTAATTTAGGACCAGTCCGCCAAGATGTCGATGCACTGTGGGACTTAGCGATTCACGATATTGCCATCTTCAACTTCTGGTTGGGTCAAACGCCCTGCCAAGTGCAGGCAACGGGTAAGGTATGGCTACAGGGAGAGATGGGGGAGATGAGGGAGACAAGGGAGACAAGGGAGGGGGATACTTCCTTGTCCTCCTTGTCCCCCTCATCCCCCTCACCTCCAACTCATGGATTAGCTGATTTAGTCTGGGTGACACTCACTTACCCAGATGGCTTTCAAGTCCTAATTCACCTATGCTGGCTCAATCCCGATAAACAGCGACGCCTTGGGGTTGTGGGAAGCTTTGGGAGCTTAATTTTTGATGAAATGTCACTTTCGTCTCCTCTAACACTCCTACATGGTGAGTTTGAAGGCAGGGGCGATCAATTTATTCCTGTCAATCAAAGGCAACAAGTGCTGGAAATACAAACAGGCGAACCGTTGCGGCGGATGTGCGATCGCTTTATTGCCTGCGTGATCACGAATACGAGTTCAGTAGTTTCATCTGGCTGGGTAGGCACAGAGTTGGTGCAAACTCTCGCTGCCCTGACAGAATCTCTCAATCAAGGCGGCAAACCTGTTTTTTTGAATACATAGTACTAAGTCTTTGAGTCCTGAGCGGAACTGGAGCGTTTCCGGCTTTGCTTTTCGATAAAAGAGACGGGGATGCGGTGAAGTATGGATGCGGGGACGTTTTCCTCTCTCTGTATCTGGGCGTTTTTCTCTACGTCCTCTCCTTCCTTGATTCGTCTTGTCCCATCATCAACAGAGGTAGTACCCCCAGGATTAAGAGAACTTTCTTGCTCCTCTACTGTAGGTAACATCAAGACATCAATTAAAGGCAAAGTAATCGCAATAGTCGTGCCTTGGTTAACACCAGCACTCTCAAGTGTAATGGTACCTTTCATAAGTTCAATTAAGTTCCGTGAAATCGCCAGTCCCAGTCCTGTACCACCAAACTTGCTTGTGTTTGCGCCCTCAACCATCACAAAGGGGCGAAATAGTTTTTGCTGCTGGGCTGGATCAATCCCCACACCTGTATCTTTGACCTTAACAATCACCTGAGAGTTGCCATCAATTTGTTGAATTTCTATAGTAATAGAGATGCTTCCCTCTTCAGTGAACTTAATTGCATTGCCGATGATGTTAATCAGTACCTGCTTTAGCTTTACTGCGTCAGCATTAACCATCATCGGCTCGTTCATCTGGGGAATATTCAACTGTAACCCTTTGTGTTGAATATTAACCGATTGTAAATTAATGACATCCTTAAGTACTTTTTGAAGGTCAATAATTTCTAAAAATACTGATAACTTACCCGCTTCAATTTTAGAGATGTCGAGTAAATCATTAATAATACCTAGCAAGTGAATTGCTGTTTCATCGACACGCTTAAGGAACTCCATTTCTTCTTCTCGGTCATCACACATGCCTTCTCGAACCAGGCGAACACAGTTAATAATAATGTTTAGAGGATTTCTCAACTCATGGGAAGTTGTCGCCAAAAATTGACTTTTAACTTGGTTAGCAGCTTTTGATTCTTTCCAAGCTATTTCCAGTTCTTCTGCCCAAGCTTTTAGTCGTTCAACCATTTGGTCTAGTGCTTGTGCTAGTTGATTAAATTCTCTGATTTGGAAGTTGTGAGGAACTGGATCTGCTGATTGGCTCAGGTGAATATTTAAAGCGTAGTCTCGCAATTTTTCCACAGGACGTGCCAGGTAACGAGCTACATATAGTGAAGCTAACAAACTCGCGCCAACCAACCCAACTGTCAAAACAATCAAGATAAGTTTGATCTCCCCAAGACCATATAAAGCATTGTCCAGACTTGTAACAGCTAAAATGACCCATTTTTGCCGCTTTCCTTTTGTCATCGGACCATCGATAGCAGTATAGCCAGCCAGTAATTCTTCCCCCTCTTTCTCAAAAAAGAAATGTAGAAAATATTGTTGCCCTGCAATCGCAGTTTTTACAATTTTTTTTAGTCGTGTGGCATCCGTATGCTGTTCGATATTAGTTCCGATGTAACTGGCGATTGGGTGTGCCAAAATTGTCCCATCCTCAGCGATTACTACTGTAGAACCTGTTAGCACCCCAGGCTTATGTTTTGTTCTCTCATGCAATAATGCCGTTTGAAAAATCAAGGCATAACGCAAATTTCCCCAGCGATCGTAAACAGGAGCAGATAAGCGTAATTGCAGTTGATTGCGTGGATCTCTTCTACCCGTTATTCCCATCATTGGGGGTAATATTGTTTCTGCTTTAAACCCGTCGTTGGGAAAAGGTAATTGCGGCTCACTAATTGGTTCGTCATCACAAGTTGTGGCAATGATCTTCGCGCTTTCCAAATTTGTCAGTTGTATGCACTCAATTTGCTTTGGCAGTTCTTGCTCTAGCTGACTGATAAATTCTTGCACATCCTCAGGCGAACCAGACTGGATAATCCTTGTTTTACTTGCATTTAGCAAGTCAGTTTTTAGGGCAGCGATCGCATCTACGATATTTTCTCCCTTGAGGATGGCGCTTTCTGTTAAATTTTGACGAGCAGTTTCTAATAAGCTCGAGCGTGCCTTCTTAAAAGCTACTATCTCCCCTATCAATAACACTGGAACTGACAGAAGCAAAATTCTCGACACTAATATACGACGAAAGGATGATTGACGGGGTTTAGCCATCGGCAGTCTCTCTTGGTATGTGCCTACCACAACAGCAACGATATGTACTTCAATCAATAAAAAGAAAAAGTTATTACGTCATAAAAATTCCTTTTGATCACCATCTTAAAAATATAAAATACTTTAATGGCAAAAAGAAGTACAGTATACAAATAATTAAAAAAACTAGCTGTTATGGCGACTGTGATTGCGTTCAAATAGAGTTGGGAAATTAATCAAACAGCGGTAAAGCCCAGATAGCTATTTTTAAGAATCAACAAAACCACATCGGGTCGTCCTCCAGTCCAAAGTCCAAGTCAGAAGTGAAAATATTAACTCTTAACTCTTGACTAACTTATCCAACTAACCTAATGGTGCAACATCGTCCTCATACCACAGTTATTTTGGCAGTGAGTGCAGATGGCAAGATAGCAGATGTGACGCGATCGCCAGCGCGGTTTGGCTCTAAGGCTGATCGAGAACATCTTGAAAAACAAATCGCTTTTGCTGATGCCGTTTTATTGGGTGCTGGTACTCTCCGCGCCTATGGTACGACACTAACCGTATCAGATCCAAAACTGCTGCAACATCGAACACAGATGGGTAAGCCCCCCCAACCAGTTCATATAGTAGTTACACACTCTGCCAACCTGAATCCGGAAATTCGCTTCTTTAAGCAGCAAATCAAGCGCTGGTTGCTGACTACAACAGCGGGAGCGCTGTTTTGGCAAGGACGTCAACGAACAGTTGACTCAACGGAGGGAACCTCCGCACGCGACTTTCCTCCAGAATTTGAGCAGATTTTGGTTTTTGAAACACCAACGAGAAAAATTGACATTCATGCCACCTTACAACATCTCACAACTTTGGGTATAACACGCTTGGCGGTACTTGGTGGCGGTGAATTAGTCGCCTCAATGGTGGAATCAGATTTAATAGATGAATTTTGGTTTACCGTGTGTCCTTTGATTTTGGGGGGTTCTACCGCACCAACACCAGTGGAAGGTAGAGGGTTCTTACCCCAATTGGCTCCCCGTTTACAACTAGTTGAAGTTTGTACCGTTGAGCAAGAAGTCTTTCTCCATTATCTGCTGCAACGTCCAGCAGATTATAGATTAGGCTAAATAAAGCTTTTGCTAACTTTTGTATCTCAAAAGCCTCAGATGGTTGAACAACTAAAGCCTCGTTATTCAGTCGCTTGGATTAAAAAAATCGCCGAAGTACCCAAAAATGCGTGGGATGCTTTGGCATTGCCATTAAAAACCCCGTTTTTAGAGTGGGAGTGGCTGAATATTCTCGAAACCTCCCAAAGCGCCACAGCTAAAACTGGCTGGTTGCCAAATCACTTAACGTTATGGCGGGATAGAACACTAATCGCTGCTGCCCCAATTTACCTTAAAGGACATAGTTATGGCGAATTTGTATTTGATCACCAGTGGGCAGATCTAGCGCAACGCATCGGTGTAGATTATTACCCGAAAATGCTGGGGATGTCGCCATTTACCCCCTGTGAAGGCTATCGGTTCTTGATTGCCCCTGGGGAAGATGAAGATGAGATCACAGCAATGATGGTACATGAAATTGATGCTTTCTGCTTAAAGCACCGCATATCTGGCTGTAATTTTCTCTACGTCGATCCGCAATGGCGTCCCGTCTTGGAACGTCACGGCTTCAGTGCTTGGCTACACCATAGCTTCATTTGGCAAAATCTTGGGTTTAAAACTTTTGATGACTACTTAACAGTTTTTAACGCCAACCAGCGCCGTAATATTAAGCGTGAACGCAAAGCAGTGGAAAAAGCTGCTTTGCGACTGCAACCGCTATTTGGTGATCAAATTCCCAAGTCATTGTTTCCTTTGATGTACGAATTCTATGGCGATACCTGTGATAAATTTGGCTGGTGGGGTAGCAAGTACTTGACAAAACAGTTTTTTGAGGATCTACATACCCATTATTGTCATCGAGTTGTGTTTTTCGCGGCATACAGCGAGCAGGATAATCGTCAACCCATAGGAATGTCTTTTTGCCTGGTTAAAGACGACAGGTTGTATGGGCGCTATTGGGGTAGTTTTCAGGAAATTGATTGTTTACATTTTGACGCTTGCTACTATACACCCATTGAGTGGGCGATCGCTCACGGTATCCAAACTTTCGATCCTGGTGCTGGCGGACGTCACAAAAAACGCCGTGGTTTTCCTGCTACCCCTAATTACAGTTTGCACCGCTTTTACAATAGTCAGTTGGCACAAATTTTGCGACGTTATATTAGTGAGGTGAATGAGCTAGAACAGCAGGAAATTGAGGCGATTAATGGGGAATTGCCGTTTAGTCAGAAGGATGATTGAGAAGAGAAGGAGTCAGGAGACAGGAGGAGCCAGCACCTACGGCGGGTTTCCCGCCGTAGGTGACTGGCGTTCAGGAGTCAGGAGAACCATTACTACAAGGGTTAGAAGCGGTATAGAGTTTGAGTATTAATCATCTTTTCTTTTGCTGATTCCATCTCTTAAGAGCGGATCTTTGACCAAGGAGTCACACTCTATCAACCATTCTGGCTCCTGACTCCTGACTCCTTATTGGTACAAGAATAATTACACTGTATAAAGGGTAGAAAACCCTTAAAAAACGTTGATTTCTATGGTGATTATGGGTTTGACGGTTAAAGATTTGGCAGCAATTGATGAAAAACTTTCTCAGCGTCACATTGACCTTGACCCGGCTGGGTATTTCATTATTTACCTGGATCGGGAGGAGGGATTAATTTGTGCCAAGCATTTCGCTAATGTGATTGATGAGCGTGGTTTAGCTGTCGATCCAGAAACGGGGAAGGTGATCCCCGCACGTTTAAAGGTAGAACGAACTCACACAACGTTGTTTAGTGGGAAAACTGCAAAACAACTGTGCGTGAAAATTTTTGAAGAACAAGAGCCTACTCCTGTGACTTTATTAGACCATGCAGCCTATTTAGGTCGGGAATTTGTCCGAGCTGAGTTTGCGCTCTTGACAGGACAAGAGTATGTCCAGGATTAACTGGCTAATTGCTAATTGCTAATGGCTAATTGTTCTATAGGAATCCGGTTTGATTTTTGAACAAGGTTAGGTATTGTAGGGTGCGTTAGACGCAAATCGTAACGCGATATTCTCATGGGGTTTGGTGCCCTTCTGTTCAATAATCAAATAGTAGTCCTATATAGCCATTAGCCATTAGCTATCAGAAGAAGATGGTTGAAATACCAAGTAGATGTAGTAAGTCGCCATCGGGATTATGGTGGCGGCAATTAAAAGTCCGATTACCCAAACAGTGGCATTACCTTTGTCCGTTTCTTCTGCTTTCTTGAAGGTGCCTTCTACTTGCACTTTTTCAATGATTTGAGGAGGTCCTGGATCCGGTTTACCAGATAGAACAGCGACAATGCGATCGCTTGCGTCCAGAAATGCCTGATTGTATTTGTTCCCATGTCGCAATGGTGCAAGCAGGGTTTGCGAAGCTACACTTGTAGCGATTTCGTCTGGCATTAAAGACTTGACTTTCTCACCAGTCATAATGGCGGTACCGTTGGTAACGGTGTCAATCATTAATATGGTTTGATTTGCCTGCGCTTCTTTTGTAGGAAACCATTTTTCAAACAATGCTTTGGTGAAACTCTCTGGAGTTTCACCGTAGTCAAGTCTGCGGATAGTAACAATTCTGACTTGGTTCTCCGTTTGCTTTGCCAAGTCGTCGAAGGCGGTGCTAATCTTGCCTTCATTCAGGCGGCTGATAACTTCAGCTTGATCCACAACCCAGGTGCGATCGCCTGGTGCAATGTTGGGCATTTGATACACACCTGTTGCGAAAACGGCTGGAACAAACAACAGAGTTGCTACAATAATCGTCACTAACGGCAGCAATAGCCATTGAAAGTATTTTTTCCAATTGGATATTTGGATGAGGAGCGATTTCATTATCTTTACCAAAAGACAGACTTTCACCAAAAATACTATAAAAATAATGGCAAAGTCTTGCTTTTTGCTTGGAATTGAATCTCACCCCAACACTAAAAAGCAAGTGTCATTGTTTGGCTATGTCAAAAAAGTTGCAGATTGTCTCCTACCTAGCTCCCAATTGGTTTGGGTTCTATAAAGCAGTTTTGGCTTATCTGGGTCGTGTGTTGGGGGTGGAAACGCAACTCATCCAGGGTGAATGCGATCCCTTGGATGACCCGATGCTATTGCAAGACCAATTAGACCTGGCATTTATTTGTGGATTACCGCTGATTCGGTATTGTCAGGTTGTGCCAAACCAGTTGCACACCCTTGTTGCTCCAGTAATGCAAGCACCACGCTATCAAAACCTTCCCATTTACTTTTCAGATGTCATTGTGAATACTGCCAGTCAGAAGGCAAGTTTTGAAGATTTAGTAGGTACAACACTGTGCTACAACGACCCTGGCTCTAACAGTGGCTATAATCTGCTGCGCTATCGGTTGTTTCAAGGTGGATATCCCAAAAACTTTTTTGGCCAGGTAATGCAATCAGGATCTCACCAGCGTTCAATTCGATGGGTGGTGGATGGGCTGGTAGACTGTGCAGCAATTGACAGTGTCGTATTGGAGCAAGAACTACGGGACTTTCCCGATTTGTCTTCTCATTTGCGAGTCGTAGAGGTACTCGGACCATCGCCCATGCCACCCTTAGTTGTAGCCCAGCATCTTGGGGAATCGCTGATTCAGCAGCTTCAGTTGATCCTACTTCAGCCAGATGCAGAACTACAAGCCGCGATGGCACAGGTAGGAGTTCAGTGCTTTGCAGCAGTGAAGTTGGAAGAGTACAGGATACTGGCTCAAATCTATGATGCGGGTCTACACGCAGGATTGAGGTAATTGCCCATAGACTTACAGCCGTTTTCGCATAAATGAACCACACCGTTTGTAAGGGCGCTCTTGCCGCCGCGCCCCTACGACTGTGGTCTAAATAAAGGTGAAAATTGCTGTAAACAGTGATTGGCGCAAGCATTGGCGGGTCAAGAATTCTTTTATGGGATTAGCGTTAACTGCAAGCGGTATAAAGGGAGTTTCTCCCTTGCTGAAAGAAATGGCTCTGCTTTTGGCTTTGCGATAAAGCATCTAAATAAACCTGCTCAAACAAAACTCGCTGAGCATGGCTACCGCCAAGCTTATGCAATTGCGGTAAAATAGGTTTCAGTTCAGCTTGAGCAGTTGACCAGTCATGGTTAGCGTGGGCAATCATGCCTCTTGCAGCCGGAATGGCGACAACAGACCAATTGCGTTGTTGGTAAGGGTTCACAGTTTCAGCGTGTTTCTGCATACTTTGCTGCATCTGAGTCACCCAGTCACTGCGTCCTGCTTTGGCTAGTGCATAAAGGTAATGCAAGTCTTGAAAGGCTAATGCGTGTTCATGGAGTCGAGGGAGAAGATAAGCACTTAAGTTTTGCCAGCGATCGCCTACATCAATCCCATGCAACTCTAGCCGTAATAACAGTGCAATTGCCCCCACCTGATCTTTAGGAGATTCCTTCTGGGCGCGACCCCAAACTCGAGTATCGTAAAGTGCTAAAACCTTCTGTTCGTCACCAAGATCAAGGTAATAGAGTGCTACATGCCACCAATTGTGTGTGTAAAGCATAGAGTTACAGTTTTCCCAAGTATCGGCAAGACTTTCCATCCAGGCAATGCCATCATCCACTCGTCCCTGAGTTTCCATCACATGAGCCACAGCGTGATGCGCCCAAGGGTCATGGCGATTCATGGCGATTGCTATTCGACCCATTGCTTCTGCATCTTGAAGCTGATGGCACTGTTCTAAACCAAACGCCACCATGCCGTACAGGTAATGATTTTCCCGATTAGCTCTCATAACCTGTTGCGCTATTTTGAGCAATCTATCTTTATCTCCCAAATAAAAGTAGTGATATTGTCCCTGCTGCACTGAAACGAGGTCATGGGGAAACTTGTGGGCAATTGCCTCGTGTAATACGATCGCCTGATCAATCGCTCCAACAGACCAAGCGGCGATCGCCTGTATGTACAACCGCTCTCGGTTTGTGAGTTCTGCTAAATACTGTTGGGCTGCTTGCAAATGCCTCTTGGCTTTCTTCCAGGCAAGAGTACTTTCCATTGAGAGGAAATGGGCAGCTGCATAAGCATGAAGCATTGCACAGGTTGGGTCGGCGGCAATCCCTTGGAATATAGCAGTTTCAGCATCTAGCCCGTAACTGAGGGCTTGATCGATAAACCAGTTGATAGCAGCGATCGCCGCTCTTGAGTCTGTTGTTACTTCAAGTCCTTGAGCGTCTTCTAGCATTTTTAATTCCTGGCATCATAGTCAATCAAAGTCAGCCCTGGCAGGTTCAACACCTTTCAAAGAAGCTAACTTTTCAAGTTCATCTTTAATTTACACTAAATCTACTGAATTACCGTACTTTATAAGTATGTCATAGCTCATCTGGAAATGGCAAGAGCAATCTCAGGACTTAGGGACTTCCAGAAAATAAAATATCCCAACCATAGACCGCTCAATCGGATCATTCGTAAGGGCGGGGTAAAGAGCGCCCCGACAATTGCGGACAATTTATTTCTTGGTGTTCCCTGATGCCAAATCGACTGAAACGAAGGTTGGCCGTCGGTAGTAATACTGAAGCATATCCAAGTGCGTAGGTAGTTCAAAAAAACAAGATTTCAGATTCATAGTCGAATGGAGTCGGCTCTGTCTGCCACACCAATCCTTCCCTAGCATCGCCCAGAGCCACTTCAATGTAAAGCCTGTCTACAGGAGTTTTGGCTTGCACTTGGTTTCCATCGAATGGCTGTAAATCTTCGGTCAAAAGTTTGAATTTAAGCCCACTAGGAATCAGACCGCCCCTAGTTGCACTCCGCAGTTCAAAGCGCCATACCCTATCGGCAATATTACCTTTGGGTTGCACCCGTAATTCGTATTGTTGCCCAGCAATGGTTAATCTCCGCACCAAAGTAGGCAATACAGATGTCTGCTCAGAACCCCGCGATCCCGCAAAACTGGGCTGTAACTCGACACTTCCCCAGCCAAATTTTTGGGCAAAATCTGACACACCAGTTTGCAACCATTGTGTAATCGACCACTGTTGTTGCAGTCCTTGACGTTGTTCGTACAAACGTTGTCTCCAACCACCATGTTCTAGGAGCGCTCCCCAAGTTTCAAAAGGTACTGTCGTGCGGGGTGAAATTACAGAGGTATTTCCTAAGCGGTTGAGCAAGTTTTCTGTTTGTGCTGTGGATAATTCTGGCAGTGGTGCAGTCTGACTGCGGGTAATTTCTTCTGGACATATTTGACGCGCCATCCATAGAATACTGAGATGAGAAATCATATCCTCTCCATCTAAACAATAAGCGCGATCGCCCGCATCATAAGAAGCCGTGTTCTTCAGTTGCGCGTGGGTAATGTATCCCCAAATCCTGATGTAGCCGGATTCCAGATTGACTTGTACTGCTAGGTAATAATCAGCTGTCCAGCTAGGAATATCCACCCATTCTTGAGGAACGCGCAATTCGCTTAAATCAGCTGCCTCAGTTGGAATTAGTGCCAAGCGTACCTCCCCTATGGAAATACCTGTACCGTTAGCTACTTCCCAAATACTAGGTAAAGTCGCCAGACTCGGAAAAGGAGTAGCTTCTGGGGCATACTCTTCTCGCAGCCAAGGTAGAAAAGTATTTAGGCTCAAACGGTTGAGATATGCCATCCAACGGCGACTGGGTGTCGAAAAAGCTTGACTTTGTTGCCAAATTTTTTCAAGATCTGCTTCAGGAATATCTAACCATAAATGTGTAGAGTTAGTTAAAGTCAGCGTGTCTGGGTTAAACATAATATATTTATAGTTACTGCTCCGACGAAAAAGGTCAGTTTCCGGAATATCTGACCACAAACGGGTAGATTTAGTTAAAGTTAGTGTGCCTGGATTAAACATAATCATCACGTTTGCTGCAACTAAGAAGGAGGGCTATAGTAAGCTTGTAACCATTCCTCCAAAACGGTACTTATATAATTAAGTACTGACGAGTTGAGTGGAATATGCAATGAATCTTTGCTCCAGGTAGCAAGTTTGAGCAGTAACGAGTCTTTAGCCTTGGCAAGCCTACGAGAAACAGTATATTGCTTAATTTCTAACTCTTTTCCAATCTGCTGTTGAGTTAAACTTTTGCTGTAGTAAAGTCGTATAATCTTTTGCGCCTCCTCATCAAGATCGTTTAAGGCGGCGATTAACACAGTGCTGATTTGAGAATGCTGTGACTGTCTGTCAAGTATTTCTTCTTCAGCAACGAATTCCGTCAGTAACGATTCCTGCCGAAGTTGGGGTAAAATATCTTGATATTCTCCAGACGAATCTTCATCCCCTGTGGACGCGTTTATAGAGGCAACATTGGGATAAAAATAATCGCGTACTGCTTTCGCACAGGCAACTAGCCATTTTTCCATCGTTGCGCCACTGCATTCTGCCCCTGGTACAGATAGTTGGCTGTAGCGTTCGGAATTATAAAGTTCAGCAATTGCTTGCCATGTAGCTTCATCTGGCTTTGGCAGTTTGCGGGTACCAGTAGCTTGCTGTGGAGCATATAACGACTGATAGGATTTCCAAGATAACACATAGCTTTGTATTGTGTTGGCACTGAGTCCAACATTTTGTAAAGATTCTACCAGGCGCTTTTGCGTCAGCTTCCGCAACAATCGCCAATTGGTGCAAATATCAATTTCCTGCTGCTGGCGCAGCAAATCCTTGAGTTCGCTGCTGAAAACCGCACTACTATAATTCTTGAGGCTAAAGCCTATGTTGGGTTTAAACCCTTTTAAAACCTGATCGACACGAGCGATCGCCATTTGAAAGCAGTCGGACACAGTGTATTGTCCAGAGGAAAGATTAGCAATTGTTTTGTGAGCAACCCAATAGCAAACTTCTTGTAAATAAGCTGACAAATGTCCTTTTGCCAAGCTTTCTGAGTGTTCTTGCCACACTTTACACCAATAATTTACCCAAAAAATTTCCGAATCTTCTGGTTGTGATAGACTCGCCTGACATTTTAGTAGATTTCGACGCAGCCGGGGATCGGTTGCCCAACCTATTACCCTGTCAGTGTCTAATTGTAAAAAAGTTGTAAATAACTCAGTGATACCTTGGCGGGAACGCATAAATTAAATCACTCATTCTTGTATAATCACGTTACAAATAACCCTATATAGAATGGGAGGTACTTTGACACAAGTACCCCGAGCCAATCTATTACATGCAAGTTTTTTTACAACGACGATGGCATTGACAGAAGTTTGATTGTGTGAATCAATAAACCCTACCTGATTTGCTAAACGGAAAGCCTAGAGAGCTATCTTTATTATTAAATAGATGTAAACAAAATTAACTTCTGCACTTTTGGCATAAAAATAGAAACAATGCCAATGAATCGCTCACAGATTTGATGTTTGGGGCAAGAATACGGCGTCCTTGTCGTGATAGCGGCAGTATTTGAATAACAGCAAATGTCAGGCTTGAATCATGTTACTTACGCTAGAGTATAACTAGGCTTGAAAAAATCGCTCTCTTCCAATCCTCATGAGTGACCAGGAAAAACCCCATATTTTGACGAGTACGCAGCCGCGCTGCACTCCCTAATGTCGTTGATGCACACAACCAACTATTTGTAAAGGGCTAATCCGATCTACTAACTCCTCTTGACAACGGTACTCCTAGGTAATAGGTTCAGTAATACGGATTGAGAAGAATGAGTAATACTTTGTTTACAGACTCTCAACCTCAATCCCTAGACTTTGCATAAAATTAAGCTTATTTATCAATCGCTCTTTTGGCAGATATTTAATTTTAATTCGAGTATTACAGAGATGATGTGAGCAAAATAATACATTCTATCAGCCCCGCATCTAGTTAATTTGAGGATTAAAATAACAAATATGTCTCCAGTAGGTATAGGTTCTAGTTACTCGACTGATACATTAAAAACAGGAGAAAGCAAGCTTTGGCTTTTATTGGTAGGTATTAACGAATACCAAGATGACGGTTTGCCTTCTTTGCGCTATCCGGCTGTGGATTGCCAAGGGTTAGGGGAAGCACTAGCCAAAGCTACCCAAGGATTTCCTAATAAAGAAGTCATTATTCATCACGATTTTGCAGCACAACCCCCGACCTTGGAAATAGTTCGTGGTAGTCTGCAACGAATTGTTTCACAAACTAAATCCCAAGACTCCATCCTGTTGTATTTTTCTGGGCATGGAATGTTAGAGCCGAAGAATCAGCAAGCTGTACTGTGTCTGGCAGATACCCACAAAGACGACTTGCTGGCTACAGGGTTGGGTTTACAAGAATTAATGCAAATTTTGGGGACTAGTTCCGCTAACCAGCAGCTACTTTGTTTAGACACATGTCATAGCGGCGACATGAGATTGTTAGGGAGAAACAGTGGTAGCGCCAGAGAAGGAAACATCTCTGAGACTTTAGTTAATCCTGCACCACAAATGATGGATGTGTTGCGACAACGCGCTGCTCAAAGTAAGGGATTTTGCGCCTTGCTATCTTGCGATCAAGGACAACAGTCTTGGGAGTTTCCAGAACTAGGGCATGGAGTATTTACCTATTACTTAATGCGGGGGTTGTTGGGTGAGGCGGCTGACTCACATGGCATCATTGAAGCAGATGGACTTTATAAATACGTTTATCGCCAAACGCTGCAATATATTGAGAAATTAAATCAGCAACTGCGTCTAATTAATCAGCAAAAGCTCAATCGTGGGGACGGTAAACTCCATTCAGAATATCCCCTGCAAACACCCAAACGAATTGTCGAAGGAGTAGGAGAATTAATTATCGGGTTCAAACCTGATAAGGCTGAATCTCACAAGCACCGGCGCGCACTCCTTATCGATGGACTCTCTAATAACAAAACGACTACTGACTTGAGTCGGTTGTTTGGAGGGGCTGGCGGGTTTGAGGTAGAATATTTTCTTTCAAAAGGCAAAGCTTTGTCAGAAATCCGGGGAACAATTCAAGAATTTATTCGTTGGCATGGTAAATCAGAAACGAAATCCCTGACAAAACTGGGAGCACTCAAAGATACACCAACTTCTTTATTGTACTTACGGGGACACATTGAGGAAATTGAAGATGGAGAAGCCTGGTTAGTTATAGGTAATGAGGTGCGCCTTAGTCGTTCTTGGTTAAGACAAGAGTTACGACGCTCTGTAAAAGCTCAACAAATAATTATTCTGGATTTTCCTGAGGCTACTTCCCTCGATAGCTGGATAGAAGATTTGCAATCTGACGCAGACCATGGACAATGTTTAATTGCCGCCGCTTCTACACCAGAGGAGCCAGAATTATTCTCCCAAACGCTTCTAGAAACCCTTGTTGCAGCAAATCCGCGAGCCGGATTGTCAGTTGCCAAATTGGTTGCTGAACTACAAAGACTTTTACTTGCAAAAGGCATCAACCTTCATGTCTGGCTGTCTGGCACACAAACTGTCATTGATATCTTACCTGGAAATATTTCCACAGTTTTCCAAGAATTGCCGGAGCCAGTAGTACCTGAGATTCAGGAAAACAAACAGGAAGACAACCTCAAATTGTCTTCATCTCCACAGCCGTCGCCACAATTTTGGGAACCAAACCCAGGCGTAGCCTCCCCAAAGCCCCAGTCATCTCAAGCGGTGCCAGCTTCTCCTCCTGCTGGTGAATCTTCAAATAAAGTACAACCTCAACTCAATTTAGCGGTAGACTCACAACAGTACACAAAACTGGAACAGTTGCTGAGGCGATCGATAGGACCAATTGCGCCTAATATATTACAAACAGCTTTGACACAAGCGGCGAATTGCCAAGAATTGGTAAAGAATTTAGCTACTTACGTATTGCCACGAGAACAACAATTTGAGCAACAGGCAATGGCTATATTAGAAACATCCACTGTTTCACCTCAAACCAAGTCAGTTAATTCGCCTAGTACGACAGATCAAATAATCGATGGCAACTTTATCAGTAAATGTGAGCGCGAATTGGCTTATTCAGTTGGTCCAATCGCTAGTTTTATGATTCAACAGGTTTTGAAATCTCAGCCGCAGATTTCAAAACCAGAATTTGTGAAAAAGTTGGCAACGAAAATTCCTGACCCAAAGCAGGCTTTAGAGTTTGAGCAGCGGATGCTTGTTGAGAAGGCAGAAACTGATCCCCATAAATAAATTCAAGCACCTGCGGCACTATAGAAGTTATTATTAATTTAAGGAAAAACATCTGAAGAAAATCTTCAACTACCTCGACCTGAAGCGAAGCGCGAGGGAGCATCCCATTTTTGCAAATAGCCCTCAGACTAGAAGTCTGGGGCTACACAAACAAAGCCTGCCTCCGCAGGCTCTAGATAAGTCCGCACAGGCGGACTTTGTTCGGGTAGCCGCGACTTTAGTCGTCGGGTATTTTTTCCAAAGTGGGATGCACCCAAGCACGATTCAGGGGTAGTTGAACTCTATTTATTTATTATTTAACATATTGATAGCGATTTCTAAACTATACTTCATCCGGTTGAAAGCTTCGGCTAAAGCTCCAATTTCATCTTTGGATTGTTTACCAAAATCAGCATCCATATCGCCAACGCTCACTTGTTCTGCCACCATAGCGATTCTTTTAATACGCCGTAGCACTGTTTTTTTCAACAACAAATTTATGGCGATAATGATAGCTGTAAAAATAATTCCTAAAACTCCTAAAATCGCTATAAAAGACTGATTAAAACTTTTAAAAACGTCTTCAACCGGAACATAAACTATTTGAGTGGCAACAATATCATTGAGCTTCCAGCCAAAACCATTTTCTCTTCCGTAGGTCACTAATTGACTTTTTGGAGCTAATTCGGGAGTGGTATGACAGCGCAGACAGCTTTGTTCGGGGATTTTGAAAGGTCGGGCGGTATAAAACATTTTCTCTCCAGAAATACTCCGGAAACCAGATAGGTCTTTTAACCCGGCTTCTTGACGAAATCGTTGAACAATATCGGCTTCAAATTTGTCTGCTTTATCTCGCAAATTTGTTGGGTTTAGGGTGGCATCTTTGTAGATAACATTGGCATATTCTGGGTTTTTACGTAAAATGTCAAACACTTCTCTAAGGGAAAATGATGGTATAGATTCCGGGACGAACTGTTCTTGACTTTCTACTAGAGGTAACAATAAAGGTTGTACGCGCTCATTGGTATATTGTCTAATTGAGTTAGCAAATTCCATCATATCTAGTGCTTGAGAAGTTACCTCATTTTCTGCCTTTTGATGAAGTACACTTGATAAAGCGATACTACTAATTAAAATACCGCCGATAAAAACTATCGTTAAAATGATATTTACCTTCGTTCCAATTTTCATGGTTATTATTGTTGTTTAATTTTAACTTAGTGAAAATAAAGCTTACAAGATAATTAGGTGATTGACTTTTTAATCTTTTTAAAAATTTTATCATAAAATACAGAAATAAAATATAACCTAAAAATATTTAATAATTATTTCAGCTAATGATATGAATAGTAATCTACAGGAAATGCCTTAACATGAAAGTTATAGATCAATACAGTTCAGTTAAGGGTTATGGGTGGCAATTTAGGCTGTGTAGAGACGCGTCTTTACATAAGTTGACGGTATGTAAACAGGACTTACGCAGCGATGATTTGTCATTGCGAGCGAAACATAGTGGAGCGAAGTAATCCCAGTCTTGACGAGATTGCTACTCTTCTCCTATGGGAGACGCTGCGCGAACGAGAAGCCCCCTTTGAGGTTTAGGCAACGCTTGCAATGACGAAAATACGTTACCTTTGCGTAAGTCCTGGTAAATTATCTTAACTGAACTATAGGAATCCTAAATCATTCATGAAAAATTTTAAGTAGTGTAGGGGAGCCACCCTCGTGCGCGGTGAGACAGCCCTGTTCGCGTTAGCGTCTCCCCTTGGGAGAAGGAGGGTTTCCCTCCGTAGGGGACTGCAATAGCGTAGCGTTAGCGACGTTAGCGAAGCGGTAGCGAGGCACGAGCGTCAGGAGCGTCACCCGAAGGGGTTCCCCGCGTTGAGAGGAGTGGCGTTGGGCACTCACTGCCCACCAAAGCCCAGATGTGGTAGGCACTGCCCACCCTACGTGTATTTCAAAAATCAAATACTAGTCCTATATATTGAGTTATGAATCTAATTATTCCGGATGATAATGCTTTATATTGCTGGATAATAATACTGAAAAAATATTTATTAAAAGCTGTTGATGTCATCGAAACTTTCCCGGCGTTTATTTATTTTGCAGATGCTACTCCTGAACGCAGCATGTGGAGCGGAGAAAACATCAACTAAAGAACTAGAGTTACTTGCTGGCGTGATTAGCTATGGAGAAGGACAAGAAATTCTCTTAAAATTTGATCGCTTTCGTGACTACTTGGGTGAAAAAACAGGAGCAATTATTCAATTAGAGCCAGCTTTCAATGAAAACATAGCCATGTACCGCATTCAGCATCTTGCTTGGTCATTAGTCTTTGCCCCTCCCGGCTTGGCAGCATTTGCGAAAGCTAACTACCAATATGTACCCATTTTTCCTCTCCAGATAGATGTCAATTCCCGCTCTATATTTGTTGTTCACAAAGACAGTCCTCTGCAACAATTGAAAGATTTACAGGGTAAAACAGTTGCCTTAGGTATACCTGGTTCTGCCACTGGATATTATTTCCCACTGTACAACCTTTATGGTTTAACATTAGCAGAAATTCTATTTGCTCCCACAGCGAAAACAGTGCTTGAATGGGTGGCACAAGGAAAAGCAGATGTTGGTGCTATTTCCCAGGAGGAATTTAATTTGTATAAAACAAAATTAGGTGGTGCCGAGTTTCGCATCTTATTTACTGACCTTCACAATGTTCCGCCTGGTGCTGTTTTGATTGGACCAAATGTTGAGCGAAATCGTCAAGAGGTGATTCGTAATTATATGAGAGACGCTCCTCTGACTGTGATTCAACAAGTCGGTTATGCACCGAACGGGGATATACCTGATTATCAATATATGATTTCTGTGGTCAAGCGGGTAACACCTCTTGCTGCGCGTCTTCATTCCAAACCTGCGATAGTTTTTTGATTAGGATATTTGAAACAGGAATGTCATCATGTCTTGCCGACCGAGACTGACACTAAGACATGGTTTTAATTTATACTAAATTTCTTCCGAAAATGATTGTAGAGACGAAGCACTGCTACGTCTCTACAAGGGTTTCAGACAAAGAATAATTAATTTCTGGAGATGTCTAATGCATAATCAGAATTTTCTGTCGGTAGTTAACTCATAGTGAATCGATAACATAAACTTGAGGTATTAAAGATGGGATCTGTACAGCAGGGTTAACCATCGCTTTTATGGCTTGCTCAAAAAACTCAATTACAGAACGTCCTTGACAAGTTTGTATAACCGTCAATCAATTGGCATACTATGTGCTAATCCTTGATACTGACTATATAATTATTAAATAGCTCTGGCACAATTAAAATATATATCCCAGCAAAAATCCGGAAAGTTACGTATTGCCAGTGATGCAATATGTAACGTGATTGATTCTTTAGTGTTGCAGTAGGTGAATACCGTGGTAGCTGAGCATAACATTGACCTATCAACTGCCCATGAGCAGTTAAGGCAGTATATCCTAGAAATTGAAGACCACGCAGCACTGCAAGAACGCAATCGCATTGCCCGCGACATCCATGATTCATTGGGGAATGCGCTGACGACTCTCAACATTCAGTTGCAAACCGCTCTCAAACTTTGGCATCTCGACCCCGTCCAAGCCGGACAGTTTTTAGCAGAAGCCCAACGGTTGGGAACTATTGCCGTAAAGGAAGTTCGTCAATCTGTTAGCAATATGCGTTCTGATGGGCTTCCAAAGCAGTCACTAGAAGAACTGATTGATTCTCTGGTTGAACATTTTCACAAATCTACTGGTGTGTTACCTTCTACCAAAATTAACCTGTCTGTTCCTTTGCCTGGAAAGGTAGTCACAACTATCCACAGGATTGTGCAAGAAGCCTTGACAAATATTTGCAAGTATGCTCAAGCAACAGAGGTACAGATTCATCTGAGCACCACCCCAAACAATTTGTGCCTGATTATTCAAGACAATGGCAAAGGGTTCAGGTTGTCGCAAAACAAAACTGGGTTTGGACTCCAAGGAATGGGAGAACGGGTAGCAGCATTAAAAGGTAACTTAAATATTGAAACTGAGCCAGGATCTGGTTGTAAGCTAACTGTTGAGCTTCCGTTGGTACAGCTGATCGTTTGGGAACAAAAAAAGCTAGAAGAAGAACCTAGTCTTAGGTTGACAATTCCTGAAAAGGCTAAAAAGGAAGCCCAGCCGCGCTTAGTCCTTTCGCCAAAACAGTACAATCGCGTAGAAAATCTTCTCGCGGAACTGATAGGTTCGTTAGCCCCTACACTATTACGACAAGTTGCGGCATCAGCGCCCAGCTACAAAGAATTAATAGATAATTTGGCGTTTCACCTTCCTTTTGATCAACAAATTGAGTTGAAAAAGAAGGCAAGGTTCTTATTAGAGGAATCGACCGATCAGCTTGAAAGTAGGTCAGATAATTTACCGAGTAAAGACCCCGAAGCTATTACCGAAAGCTTTGTGCGTCGATGCGAGCGAGATTTAGCTGAATTAATTGGTCCGATAGCTTCTTTATTTGTCCAAGAAGTTATCAGTTCTTGTGGGCAAATTTCTCGCTCAGAATTTTTAAAAATTTTGGCTGCAAAAATACCCGACTCGCAAATAGCTTTGATATTTCATCTGCGCCAAATTTCTTAAATTCTCAAATTAATTTTTCTGCTCATTAAGTAGCTTCATGGCTATTTCCCAACTATATTTCATCCGATTAAATGCTGCTGGTGAGATTGATTGCTACCCAGTTGCGATCGCAAGCCTGTTCGTTTAATCGAAAGTGCTGAAGAAGCGCTGCAACTTTCGCTCTCCTAAATCGGTAAATCTCTCTATAACTTTCGTTGATGGTGGAACCAAAAACTCAGACAAAAGTCTTGAAGTTATAAAATGTTTATGCTAAAGCGATGTAAAAGATTCAAAATAAGTATTGATGAGGTCAGTCTTGGCAGGAATTGCCTATTATTATGAATCTCTCACTTCCCATCCGCCCTAATCCTTTTCGCTTTTTGCTCTACATTGAATGGGGGTCACTGGCAACTTGCGCCATAGCTGACTCCTTGGCGTCTCTTGTTTTCTCACAACCCTCTCATTTATCCATTCCGCCCCTGCTGATTTTGGCGCTATTCGGTCTAATGGGATTGATATTACCCAGCAGCAGCGTTGTTTATAAAGTACTTTATACTAGTATTGAAATCAGCTTAATTCTATTTGGAGCTGCTTTCGGATACTTGCAGCTTTGGGCTATACTGTTGATTATTGTGGTCATCCGCAGTTGCTTTCTGTTTGACTTGTCGGGACGCCGCCTGCTTGCTGGTTTGGTCTTTTTCCTCTTCTTGGTTCTACAGATACAGTCCGGTGGCAGCACCAATCTGTATATGCCTCTTTGGTCGCAAGGTCGATTTTGGTTGCACCAATTGACTGATACGCTACTGTTTGGTGTGGGATTATTGTTTGTCCTACAGCTAGTAAATACGGTACTCACCGAGCGCCAGACGCGGGAACAACTGGCAATGGCTCACGAGCAACTGCAGATCTATGCCCTGCAAATTGAAGACCTCGCTGCGGTGCAGGAGCGCAACCGCATTGCCCACGATATCCATGATTCTCTTGGGCACGCTCTGACTGCCCTGAACATTCAGTTACAAAGCGCTCTCAAATTCTGGCAAGTTGACCCAGATCAAGCCCAGCAGTTTGTTGCACAGTCCAAACAGCTTGGCTCAATGGCTATGCAGGAGGTACGTTGCTCGCTCAATACACTACGTGCGGATGTGTCAGAGCCCTGCGAAAAACCTTACCAAACTTAGAATACAGTATCCCAAAGCCGGAAAAAATACCTGGTGATGAGAAATCGCGTGGCAGTCGCCACACTCTTCGGGCTAACCCGCACTCTTTCGGCGACTGGCGTCCATTCCAGTCTTGCAAATGGATGCATGCATTGGGATGTTCTCCTTCCTTGTCTTAATGAACTGTCCCTTACCTTCACACTGGTAAGACGTTGTCTTAAAGATAAAAACTGTAAAATAATGTTAAATAATTTAAAACTTGCTACCAAATTTACTTTGCTCCTGTCGCTAGTTTTTATAGGCGCTATTTTCTTTAGTGGCTTGGCTTTATCAAAGGCACTTGAATACAGAGCGAAAGATGAAATAAACTATCGAGGACAGGTTCTCATGGAAATGGTAAACTCAGTGAGAGACTATAGTAATAGCCACATAAATACCCTGTTAGATCCTAAACTGGAAACTCAAGAAAAATTTGTTCCAGAAACAGTACCAAGCTTTGCAGCTAGAGAGGTGTTTGAGACTCTCCGTAAAAACCAAGAATATAGAAATTTCCTTTATAAAGACGCCACACTGAACCCAACAAATTTGCGAGATAAAGCTGACGAATTTGAAACCGATATTATCAAGCGTTTTCACAACGAACCAGGGTTGCAAAATTTATCAGGATTTCGGAATTTTTTTGGAGAAAATTTGTTTTATAGCGCTCGCCCTTTTGCAATTACAGAATCCAACTGTCTTCGCTGCCATAGCACTCCAGAAGCTGCCCCTAAGAGTCTTTTAGCAACCTATGGAAGAGAGAATGGTTTTAATTGGAAACTCAATGAAATTCTTGGTACTCAAATTATTTATGTTCCCGCCAGTAAAGTTTTTGATAGTGTCAACCAGAGTTTTTCCTTATTCATGGGAATTTTTATAGGGATATTTACACTGGTGATTGTATTAATTAATTATTTGCTGAAGCGGAATGTTATCCAGCCCATCAAACCAATGGCCCTGATAGCTCAAAAAATCAGTTCTGATACAATGAGTTATGATGAAGCACAAGAGTTTGATCATAAAAGTCTGAGGGCGGTTGCTCAGCGCAATGACGAGTTAGGACAGTTGGGATGGGTCTTCCAGAAAATGGTTCGTGAAGTCTACGCTCGTGAGCAACGCTTAAAACAACAGGTGCAGGAACTCCGCATCAAGATTGACGAAGGCAAGAAGGCTCGTCAGGTGGCGGAAATTGCTGAATCAGAGTATTTCCAGAAGTTGCGCGAAGACGCAAAAAATATTAGAAACCAATGGTCAGAACCAAACAAGTAAATTGGCGGTATGGGCATAGGGAATAGGGAATAAGTAGTAAAAGGTGACACGATGACAACCGATTAAATACTTGGAGATAGTACGTAGGAATTTGTCGCCCGATCATCTTTCCCCCATGCCCCATGCCCCACTCCCCACTCCCCACTCCCTATTAGTACTCTCACCTCTAGGTATGTATCATGTCTAAAGTCATCTCTGTCCACTCATTTCGTGGTGGAACTGGTAAGTCAAATGTAACTGCTAACATCGCTACTATGATTGCTCGCTCTGGTAAGCGGGTTGGCATTGTCGATACTGATATCCAATCTCCTGGAATCCACATTCTTTTTGGTCTTGATGAAGACAAGGTAGGCTATACTCTCAATGATTATCTTTGGGGTCACTGTCCGATTGAAAAGGCTGCTTACGATGTCAGCCAGGTGATCAAGATTAAGCACAGACCCTTTGGGATGAGCGGTAGTATTTACCTAATTCCCTCCAGCATCAAAACTGGCGAGATTTCTCGCATCCTACGGGAGGGATACGATGCACGCCTACTTAACGACGGCTTCCGTGATTTAGTCCGTCGTTTGAAACTGGACTACCTGTTTATTGATACTCACCCAGGCATTAACGAAGAAACCCTGCTCTCCATCATTATTTCCAATATCTTAGTTGTCATTCTGCGTCCAGACTCTCAGGATTACCAAGGTACTGCTGTAGCTATAGATGTGGCTCGCAAGTTAGATGTTCCTAACATAATGCTAGTAGTCAATAAGGCACTGCCAGCTTTGAACTTTGGGGCTTTACGGCAACAGGTAGCCTCAACCTACGGCACGACTGTAGCAGGTATCCTGCCAGTTTGTGAAGAGATGTTTCAGCTAGGTAGCAGCGATATTTTCAGCCTGCGCTACCCCGATCATCCTTGGACACATGAAGTGAGTGCGATCGCCAAGCATATCATGATGACAAAATAAGTTGTTTTAAACTCATCCCACAAGAACGCACCTTCGGGGGAGCCACGTGGGCATGAGGGAGCCAGCGCCAATGACGGCTTTCCGACGCTCATAAAGCTTGGTGCAGTCGCCAGGGAGCGGGAGACCCGCCGGAGAGCGCTTGCGATGGTCTTAGTAGTTCAAGTTAAAACATCTGCCGAGCCATAAGTTGGGCAAACAGACCTTGTTGAGTTGCCAGTTTATCGAAAGATCCTTGCTGGACGATCCTACCATCTTGGAGTACATAAATGCGGTGAGCATTGCGGATGGTGCTGAGTCGGTGGGCGATCGCAATCCGAGTTACCTGTAGCCGCTCTAGACTTTTACTGACAATCGCTTGGGTTCTGTTATCTAAAGCACTAGTGGCTTCGTCAAATAGCAAAATTCGTGGTTTTAAAGCCAGCGCCCGAGCAATCAATAGCCGCTGTCTTTGTCCGCCTGAGAGATTACCACCTCCCTCACTGATGACAGTGTGCAGACCCATCGGCATAGCTTCGATATCATCTGCAAAGCCAGAGGCTTGGGCTGCATCCATTGCTTCATCCATGCTAATCAAGGCACCACTGGCAATATTATCGAAGATGGAACCTGCCATCATCCGGCTATTTTGCATCACGACGCCTAATTGTCGGCGCACAGCATTGACATCCAGCCCAGCCAAATCTTGTCCATCGTAGTAAATAGTGCCAGACTCAGGGAAATCAAACCCTAGTAGTAAGCGGAACAAGGTTGATTTGCCACTACCTGAAGGTCCCACAAGGGCAATATACTCACCAGGTTCAGCGCGGATAGTCACATCATCCAACGTTAGGGGTCCATCATTCCGGTAGCGGAAAATCACATGGTCTACAAGCAGCTTGCCCGACAGCCTACCAGGATCGGTCTTGCTGGAATTGGATTCTGGTATGGCTTTGAGAATTGGTTCGGCACGCTTCCATAAAGGCAAGACTTGCAAAATGTCCACAACTGTGGTGCTAAGAGTGGTTGCTCCACCAATAAAGCTGCCAAAAGCAGCATTGAACGCTAAGAACATGCCAGTAGACAAGCCGCCTTTTCCTTGAAGTTGGGACTGCTGAAGCATGTTAACAGCAACCCAGAAGAGGAGGGCATTCGTTAAAGGTGGTAGTACCCTATTGATGAAGGTAACCATGTCTTCAATCCCCTGAGTACTCAGCATCAGCTTCAGTTGATGAGTATACTGTTTACTCCAGTAGGAAAAAGCTCGTGTTTCCGCCCCTGAAACACGGATTTTAGAAACTCCATTAATTAGCTGCACCATAAGACCAAAAATATGTCCTTGTTGCTCCAGCAACGGGCGAAACTTACGTACAGTGAGAACGCCATAGACGATGGTGACGGCAATATTCACAACAGCCACAAAACAAGCTAACAGGGCGAGTGTTGAACTGTAGTAGAATAGCAGTCCTAGGTTTAGCAACGAAAAAAAGCTGGAGAAAATACTTTTAAGAACAGTGCTACTCACTTTATGGTGGATACCAGAGATGGCGGTGACCCGAGATTTCAGGTCACCGATTGAGTAGGAACGAAAAAAGGACGCCTTCAGGTTCAAAAGCCGATCCCACACTGCTGCTTGCGTGGAGGATTCGGCAAAGGTTTCTAGTCTAATGATGGCAAATGCCTGGGTGAGTTCAAACATGGTTTGCCCGAAGGTTGCAGCCAACAGACCTAAGGCGATTTGCACGATTAATCCGCTGTTAGCATCTGGGATGGCGTTGTCGATCAGGACAGCCGTGGCTTGCGGCGTGATCATCCCCAGCAGGGTGGTGCTAACTCCTGCCAACAAAATGAAAATCAGTTCCTTTACGTGTCCCCGCAGCGCAAACTGAAACAAATCTAGGATTTTGAATTCTTTTTCTGGAAAAGGTCGATAAAATGTATAACCGGTCGGAGCCAGCTTGATAGCACTGTGAGTGTTTACGGGAGTGCGAGTCTGTTCTAAAGGATCAAAAATCTCGTAGCGGGTTTCAGACAGTGGTAACAGTGCCACAGGATGGTCGTCTTCAAGAGTGTAGGCAAGCATTGGCCCAGAGTCCTTGTTCCACCACTTATCAGTCAAGGCAATTCGACGCATCCTGATTCGTGAAGCGCGGGCGATCGCATCATGTGGGTCTTGAACTCGTCTGAGGTCTTCCGATTTAGCTGGGGGATGAATCGTAATTCCCAAAGCACGTCCCACTGCACCAGCCGCAATGAGTAGGGCTTGGTCTGGGTCACCAGTTGGTGTCACCATTTGGGAATAAGCTGTTTTTCGTGGTTGCAGCACGGATGACAGTTCTCCCAATGCCTCCTCCATGACAGAATAATTAAGACTTTCCCTTTCCTGAAATCTACGTAATTCTACATACATTTCCTCCCGCTCTATTAAGTCGATGCCGTGGAGGAAATAAGTCGTAAGTTGAGACAAACTTTCTAATAAGTCATCCCCTGCTTGGATCTGTGCGGTGTTGGCAATGGCAAGCTCAACCATACCATCAGCCTGCAACCACATATCTGCATTCAGAGCTAACATTCCGGATGCAGGACTCAGTTGTAGTTCTTCAATCCCCATCCATCTAGCATATCCTGACTGGATTTGCACCCAAGATACAGCGTCTTGCTGGGGCTGAAAGATATCACCACTGCTTAAGGAGAAGTAGTTGATGCCCTCAAGTTGTACTGGCATCTTTGGAGTGGTAATAATAGACAGTGCCAAGCCTAGTTGATTAATCCAGTTCTCTACCAAAACGACTGCTTCCTGCGCCTGAATCTCTTTCGGGAAGTCCCCCCAGCTTTGCTCTTGCGCATGCGGACGGTCGCCGTTGGCAATCAATCTACTAAAATCTTCTGTAGAAATCCTGATGAGTTCTGTCTCTTCCATGGACACCGCTAGGATCTGGCGCTGTTCCTCCACTGAACTTGGGGAAGTTGAGAACACCGCTCCCCCATCACCTATGGTAAATAAATAACGACGAACACCCTCAGGAATGCCATCCTTGACCTTGACCGCAAATAGCCCCAAAGAACCAGATTTCACCACCCAAACCGTCTGCGGGTCATTAAGAAGTATTGGCTCATTGCCTTTTACAAAATACTGCTCTCCCTGTGGAATGACAAGCCTGATTTGATCTAGCATCAGTTACTTTGCTCCAATTTAAAATTAAAATTTCCCAAAAATAATTTTTAATTTTTA
>CAZZXJ010000006.1:0-3903 GCA_964657905.1 uncultured Stigonema sp. | reverse complement strand
TGTGTTTCTTCTCTATAAGATGCTACTCGAACATTTTTAATTTTTAATTGCTTAAAGGGCTCCTCCCTCGCTGCGAATCAATTGCAAGTACGCACCCTCGACAAGCTTTAATTCTTCATGGGTTCCCCGTTGAACTACCTTTCCCCGCTCCAAGACAATAATTTCGTCACAATCCCGGATAGTGCTAAGGCGATGCGCCACAATAATGCAAGTACAACCTCGCTGGCGGAGTTTCCGATCAATGACTTTTTCCGTCTCGGTATCGAGGGCGCTAGTGGCTTCATCCATTACCAGAATGGCGGGATTATTTACCAAAGCTCGAGCAATTTCCAGCCGCTGTCGCTGACCCCCGCTCAAATTGGTAGCGCCTTCTAAAAGTTGGGCATCATAGCCTCCTGGCATTGAGATCACAACATCGTGGATTGCCGCATCTTTACAAGCACGTACTAAGTAACTGTCAGGTACAGTGGTATCCCAGAGTGTCAAGTTGTCTCTAACGCTGCCTGCAAACAGAAAGATATCCTGCTCCACCAAGGCAATAGAATTGACCAGCACTTGACGAGGAGTTTGCGTTCTGGGTTTACCATCGAAAAGGATCTCTCCCTCACTCGGCTCATATAGCCCACTCACTAGTTTGGCAATGGTAGACTTACCAGAACCACTCCCACCCACCAAAGCGACTCGCTGTCCTGGTTTGAGCGAGAAATTAAAGTTAGAAATCAAAGGAGGGGCAACTCGGTTATAGCCAAATGTGATATTCCGTAACTCCACATACCCTTGCAATTTAGGCAGAAGGGCAGGGGAGGCTGGGGAAGAAAATGCTTCCCCTACTCCACTCTCTACTTGGGAATCTATTGGGTTGCGTAAGACATCATCTAGGCGGTTTATGTCGCCCTCCACTTCTTGGAGGTCACTTCCAAGGCTGATCAGGTTATTCACTGGCTGTAGAAACTGTTGCATCAGACCCTGAAATGCCACTAGCATCCCAATGCTCAGATGCCCATCAATGACCCGGAGACCACCCAAAGTCAAAAGTAACATGGAGGCAATTCTGGAGAGAAAGGAGGGCAAAACCCCTAAAGTCTGGTTTGTCAGATCCATTTCCTGTTGAGTGTTAACTGCTTTGGCATAGTAACCCGCCCATTTGGAGAAGAAATCTGACTCTAAGCCTGAAGCCTTGAGTGTTTCCATACTCTGTAGACCAGAAATAGACAATCCAGCAACTTTTCCTTGATCCTGTTGCAATTTCATATTGGCATCCACGCGCCGCCTTCCTACCCACTGCAATGCGAAGAGATTTACAGCAACAAAGGCTATGCCAATTGAGGTCAGTACCTTATCGTATTGTAGCATGATTATGGCATAAAAAATCACCGTTACCCCTGCAATGACTGTGGTAGCTAATTTACCGGAAAGAAGACTGGCTAAGGTGTCGTTAAGGGTAACGCGGTTGCTGATTTCCCCAGCAAACCGTTGATCGTAAAAACCTACGGGTAGGCGGAGAATGTGCCACAGAAACTGACTAGACATTCCCACAGACAGCTTGATCTTCATGCGGCGCAGGGATTGCAGCTGTAGTAGTGTTAAAATCCCCATAATACCTGCTGTCAGGATAATCCCTAAAATCAACGGGTGCAGCCATTCCTGTCTGTGCTGAATTAAAATATTGTCTACAAACACCTGGGAAAATGTTGGCATTGCTACTCCAGGAATCACGAGCAGTAGTCCTGCTACTACACAGTAGACAAGCGCCCCAACAGAAAAGCGCAGCCTTTCCCATAAAGCTAGAAGAATGCTGGGTTTGTGTCCCCCCTTTTTAAACTGTGGACCAGGCTCCAAAGCTAGCACTATACCAGTGAAGGCATTGCTGAATTCATCGCGGGAGACGCTGCGCGGTCCGCTGGCGGGATCGTTGAGATAAACTTGCTCTTTGCTAAATCCCTCTACCACTAGGAAATGATTGAAGTTCCAAAATACGATATAGGGGCATTTCATTTCCTGCAATCCTTCCAATTCTGTCTTAAAGCCTTTGGCATTCAGCCCGTAGCTTTTAGCAGCGTTGAGGATATTGGTGGCTTTACTTCCGTCCCGTGATATTCCGCAATCTTGACGAAGTTCCGCCAATGGCACAATTCGACCGTAGTAACCGAGGATAATTCCTAGAGCAGCAGCACCACATTCTACTGCCTCCATTTGCAGCAGCGTGGGGGTACGATGTCGGGTGGTTTTACGCTTAAGTATTCCTAACATTGTTAGTTGTTGGTTGTTACTTGTTAGTTGTTGGTGAGCCCGCGCGCATGAGGAGGGTTTCCCTCCGTAGGCGACTGGTGAGACAGCCCTGCAGGCGGGTTTTCCGTCGTAGGGGACTGCGAACCCGAAGGGTTGTTGGTTGTTGGTTGTCAAAAATTCCCACTAACTACCAACCACTAACCATTAATTAACACCACTCCAAGATTTCAGAATAGGCAAAACAAAGGTGATTGGGGCTTGTTCCTTCACAGTGATCCGTACAGAGGTAGTGGTTCCAGGAGACATTTGCATTTGTGGACCCTTAGAAGAAGACCACTTGTAGCCGCTGAAGGTTGAAGTGTCCGGCTTAAGTTCTGCTAAAACTTGGATCTGTGGTTCTGTGGATACCAGACTTCCCACGATTTCTGGATTGCCTACCAGCTTTGCAGCGCTCTCTTTAGTGACAGGAAAGGGTGAAACATTGGTGACATTACCTACAATGCCACCAAAGCTTTCTCGCTCTACGGTGGAGGGTGTAATTTGCAATTTCATGCCCTTTTGAATCTTTTTGCCTTCGCTAACTGGTAAAAATGCTACCTCAACCAGTTTGGCGGCAGCCTCTTGTGCATCTATAGTCCCGATGCGGGTTCCTTGTCCTAGATTTTGTCCGGGAGTTGCAGTGAGTTCCAAAATGCGTCCGGTGTAATCGCTCTTGATCTGGCTAGTGTCTTTTAATTGCCGTTCCAGTTGGGCAATATTCCGCTTCAAATCCTGAATCTGATTTTGTCGGGTGATTGAAGATTGGAAATTTTGCTCAGCCAGACTTTTTGCCTTACTGTCCAGTTCTTTCAACTGGGTTTTGATATCGCCAATCTGGCTAAGGTTATCGCGGAAAGACTTTTCAGCCTGAACTTGGCTAATGTCCAGTTGCTTGAGTTGTCCTTTCAAATCAGCGATTTTTTGGATGCTATCTACATAGGTTTGTTTTGCCTCCAGCACTGTATCATCTGAAATTGCCCCTTGAGCCTTCAGCATTTGGCGTCGCTCCAGTCTATCCTTGAGGGTAGGAACTAAAGCCTTAGATTCCTGTAGACGTTGCTTTAAGTTTTGTCGCTGCTGATCAATAGCGCCTATGTTTTTATCTCTAATAATTGGAGTGAGGGACAAAGCTTGCTGCAAGCGTTGCTCTAAGCCTAGGCGCTGCTGAGCGATCGCCACTATTTCTAGTTGACTGCGTTGATCTTGAAGGTTGCTAGCGTTCTGATTCTGCCCTTCTAGTTCCCCTAGTTTGGCGCGTTGCTGCTGTAGTTGCTTTTGAAATTCGCCTTGGTCAATCGTTCCCAGTATTTGTCCTTTCTTAACAAAGTCCCCCACATGTATATTCAATGCCTGCAACTTCCCTGATGTTGGGAACTCGAACCCGACAACTTTGCTCGGATAGACAAGCACTCCCTTACCTTCAACTGTAATTGGGATACGACCCAAAATACTCCAAGTCACCCCAGCTGCAACCAACGTGCCTAAAGCAGCTAAAGGAAGCCACTTCATAGGGCTGACGACTTGCATGATTTGATCTAAGCGTTCAGGGGAGGATGAACGCTGTAAGGCTTGTCTGCGAAACAGGTTGTTCTTTTGAGTAACCATGATGACACAATCTCAAATTGTTAGTTGTTA
>CAZZXJ010000005.1:0-33937 GCA_964657905.1 uncultured Stigonema sp. | reverse complement strand
CCTACCATTTCAAACACGCACAAGCTTTGATATATAAACATGAGTGACTTTTGACTTTTGACTTCCGGCTTGCGGTACTAGCTATTATTATTTTTAATAATTGAGTTTCTAAATTTACAATAATTTTACTAAATTTACTTACAACTTCATGATTTTTACATTGAAAATGGTCAAAATAAATAATAAATTGGATACTAAAGCAGTAAACATATTCACTGACTGCTAAGGTGTTTTTTCCAACCAACCACAAACAACAAACAATCAACACCCTACCCATTGTCTTTTTTGATAACTAATTCTACTTTTAAAAAATATGTCTCTATCTGCACTAACAAAATTTTTTCTGCCACCTGCAATGGCTTCTATTGCTGTTTTTTCAGCGATGACAATACCCCTTGCTGTACTGGGAGACAAGCAAATTGGCATCAAATTTCAGGAAGAACCTTTTTTTTCCGGCAGACTTAGAGATATTGCTACTCCTTACGTAGTATTTGCAACTGCCCTGAGTTTAGGGGCTGGGATATCTGCTGCTGCTGTTTGTGGATGGCGACATTCTTCTCGAAAAGGGGCAGAATCTGAGCAGCAGTTATCTATCTTAGAGAAACACCTGCTGGAAAAGGATGAATTACTCAAGGAACTCAAACTTTCAGAGTCTCGACTACAAGTTTCTGGATTGAACAATTTTCTGGATGATGAAGTGCCTTTTGAACAAGCTGTAAATACAACAACCTTCCCCATAAATATATCTCAACCTGTTGTGGCGCAAACTCCAGCCCTGGTGCATCAACCGCCAGTAAATCTTGCAAATCACAATCCGGCGAAAAAAAACACAAATGAGATCACATCTGTTGTGGCTGCATCCACATTTGCTTCAGCCCAAACTTTCCTTGGCTATAGGAAAGAAACTGCGGCAGTAGGTGAAGTCAATCAAACAGCAATCACACCATTAGAGTTTGAAGAGTTGCAAAAACAACTTAGGGAGATGATGTTGCAGATGCAGGCAATGCAGAACAATGTGCAATTAGCACCTCAGGCAACAGATACTGAGGTAAAAGTGCCAGAGAAATTTATGGTATACTATGATTCCCCAAACACCGATGAGGTGAAGATTTTTTAACCTAGGGAAGCTTTTAAAAGGAGTCAGGAGTCAGAATGAATTGCTTCATCTATTTGGACTTGGGACTTTTAACTTTTGACTCCTAACTCCTGTAGAGACGCGATATATCGCGTCTCTACAACTCCTGACTCATTTCAACGCAAAAATTCCGAAGGTGTCAGGGGAGCATTAGTCTGCCTATATTTAGCTTGTGGAAGTAGAGTAACTCTAGAAGCTGTTGATTGGGGCTGGATTTGATATCTGGTTCCCCAGCCACCATTAAGATCTTCTGGTTGGGGACGAGGTGATATTGTTTTCCCCACAGGTAAGGGTATTGATAAGATTTGACTTGCTTGCATATAGGTTTCACCTTCGTTAGTAAAGCGAAGCAACTTACCTTCAAGTTTTTGATTTTCTTGCTTTGGCTGTCTTGAAGTTTGCTCTGAGTTTTGCCATTGACCTGCTGGATCGAAGGTGGCGATAAACGTGACGCCACTTTCTGGAGTCAATTTCAATTGCGCTTGATTTGCTTGCCAGATTTCCTGAAAACTACCATTGGGTGCTACCTGCCAGAGATTCAGGTCAGCCTGCCATTGTCCCTGTTTGACTTCAACGATTTGGCGAGCCAGAATTGAGCGGTTTGTGTTTGCATCAGTATTCAACAACTCCTCTGATTGTCCTTCTGTTGGACGCAGATAGCGAACTGCCGCTACTGTAATCTGGCTAGAGTCGGGCAGGTTTGTACTACCTAAAACATTGTATATACCATTACTTCCTGTTGGTTGTACACCTTTAATTTCGAGCAGCGCCTCTTCTGGTGCTTTTTGAACACAGCCATAACTGACAGCTAGCAGCAATAGGGAGGTAACTATCGGTTTAAATTTACGCAAAAATACCTGGCAATAGGGACTAAGCATAAGAAAATAAAGCTTATTACAGATTTTTAAACAGTATTTTTCCTATTTTTCCCAATTTTTTCTAAAAAATATCATAAAAATAAAAAATTTAATTCCTTTTAACTAAGTTGAATATTCGTCGCAAAATCAGTACTGTTTAGTCGATGATACGCAAAATTTTTGTTAAAGTGGCGACAACTCACAACGTACATATTTACTCGCCCACTACTTAGGCTAATGAGCCAATCAGTATTAGATTGTTATAAATTTGTCTTCCTACAACAGTGCTACAGGGTCTATATACTGCTTTGCACTACCTCAAGCTCGATTTTCTGGTTACTGACAATGAGTGGTGCATCTTTAGCCCAAGCAAACCCTAATAACCAACAGCCTAGTGATTTTCAGCTTGGCTTAGTTCAACTGTTACCAGTACCCCAGCCACCCATATCTGGTGGACAGCAGTCGTTGCAGCTGATGCCTCCGCCCCCTAGGGCAACGCCTGGTGTAGCAGTACAACCGCTCTTGGGTCCATTTTCCAAAGCTGTGCAGACACCAGGCGGTGACATCAAGCAACTGGAGAATGCCTTTATCCAGCAGCAGATGCCAGGACTAGCCCCAAAAGCCAGACCCAGTTCTTCTGTATTGAAACCTCAAACCCAAGCCCAAACACATTTACCACAGTTAGCAGCAGGTGGAGACAATTCTGATCTTGGTTTAGGACTGGTGGGTGTGGCGAACAACTCCCAAGTTGCTGCACCAAATGTAGAGCAACTTAACACCCAAGTAGCCCCATTGCCACCACTACCCGGTACAACCGCAAGGCAAGAGTTTACTGCGCCTACCGCACCGCCATTAGTTCCGGACACGATCGCACCAACGTTTAACCAACTACTCAACTCCCAAGCAGTAACGCCGCCATCAGTTCCTAGTAATCAAGGTCAGACCGACCATCAACTACTGAACTGCCAAGTCGTAACACCGCCATCAGTTCTTAACAATCAAGGTCAGACCGACCATCAACTAATGAACTGCCAAGTTGTAGCACCGCCATCAGTTCCTGGCACTTCAACACTACCTAATACTCAAGCGGTAACGCCGTCATCAGCCCCTAGCACAGATCAAAGCCATGATTTGTCCATAACTCCCACTGCCCCACTGCCTAGGGACGCAATACCACCAGTAGCAGCACCACCAGCTATTCAACCACGCTCCCTGATTAACAGCACAGCCTTAAGGGAACCCTTTTTACATTTCCAAGGGGTATATGTTAACCAAGGAAGCGATTCATCAGCACGGGCGCGACTGGAAGGAGTGTACCCACTGACTCCCCATGCTTTATTTGGGGCAACCTTGGATTTGACAACCGACAATAGCAGCTTTGTTGACTCCCCAAATAAGGGTTTGAATATCAACGAGCTTTATTTTGCGACTTCCTTGTCGGGTTTGCCCAACTTACGTTTCGTAGTGGGCCAGTTAGATTTAACATCTTATTTTGATCGCAACAGCTTTGCTAAAGATGGGGCTAGCCAATTTTTTAACCCAGTGTTTCAGACAAATCCAGCGTTGGCAGCAACAGGAATTGCTTCCCGCACAGGCTTGCTGGTTAACTGGAGTGTCAATGACAATATTGAAGCGAAAGCTGCGGTCTTTTCATCAGCAGACAAAATCAGTAGCTTTGCCTTGGATGGATTTGCTGGGGAAATTGGCGTTCGTTACGGCAACGCCATTATTCGCGGTACTTATGCCACAGATCGCGATGCTGGTGTCCGCAATACTTTCCCTGAAGCCTTCAGTATTCCTAGGAATACTGAACGTACAGTATTTGGACCACTGAAAGACGATCGCCAAGAAGCATACGGTCTTAACGCGGAAGTTTTTATTCCCAATCTGAAATTAGGTCTTTTTGGACGCTATGGTCGCTTTGAAGACCGGGATTTGGGACAAGGAGCAGATACCTACGTTTTCGGAGTCAGCCGATTGGATCTGTTTACCCGTGATGATCGAGTGGGGTTAGCTTACGGACGCGCTTTATCGAATGAGCAACTGCATCGTGGCGATCCACTAGATGTCTTGGAACTGTACTACGATTTTCCATTTCTTTCCAATCTCCGGCTAGGTTTTACTGTTCAAGGACGGAATAGTTTTGATGAAACAGTTGTTGGTGTCAGAGTCAGGTCAGAGTTTGATATCACTCCAAGAGGGAGAGGTACTCGATGAGTCAAACACAATTCGGCAAAAGCATCAAAGCTCTTTTTACTTTTTACTTTTTACTTGCTTTGTCATTGTGTTGCCCTTGGGTAGTATTGCCCCTGCCCAAGCCAATTCGTCTTCTTCGTCAGTCCAACAAGGTTTTAACCTGTTAAAAAAGGGGTTGGTCAATGATGCGATCGCTGCCTTCCAGCAAGTTTTAAAGCGCGAACCGCAATCTTTGCAAGCTTATATTGGCTTAGCGATCGCCTATAACCGCGCCGGACGCATAGAGTACGCGTGGAACGCCTATCAACAGGTGTTAGGGCAAGACCCTAATAATCAAATGGCTTTAAAGGCAGTTGGCATAATGGGCACTTATCGCCCAGAGTGGAATCTACGGGGAATTGCAGCTCTGACGACTTTATTAAATTTGAATGGCAATGATTTACAAGCCCACGCTTACCGTGCCCTACTCTATTCCTATCAAGGACGGTTGAGTGAATCCCTAGCAGATTACCAAATAGCGCTCTCCAAAAACCCCTCGCTAGACGTTGTTATTGGTGCTGCTCAAACTTATAGTTACACCGGCGATTACCAAAAGGCTTTGGAGTTGTTTGACCGTTACCGTGCAACAGGAAAACCAATCACAGGCTATGCTGCGGTTGCTTATGCCAGTTCCATGCGAGCATCTGGCAATCCCGAAGCGGCGGTACAGGTTTTAGAAGCGCAGTTGCAGCGTTCTCAGAAACTCGACCGCATAGCCATAGAAACTCGTGCCGAACTTGCCAAGGCTTATGCTGCAAATCTTCAGGAAACCCAAGCCTTGGCAGTATTAGAGCCATTACAAGGTAGAAGTGATGCGATTTTGCCCTTAGCGCGATCACTTAATGAAATTCGTAAGCACAGCAACAACCCCGCCATAGCACAGCAAGTTGCTACTTTCTACCGTCAGGCACTGGCTCAAACTCCCAATCCCTCTCCCACGCTGGTGCGAGAAGTTGCTGATGTGTTCACTGGCTTACCCCAAGGAGAGCAAACAGCACTGCAACTTTATCGACAGGCAGCGTTACAGTTTCCCAATGATAAAAGTCTGGTCGTCAGGCAGTTAGCCTTGGAAAATAAGCTGGGAATGCTTGCCAAGAATGACTTAAAACAGCGTTTGGCGGCTATATTGCAACCCCTGCCCACAGATAGTGGACAACTGCAACAGTTAGCTGTTGCCCTAGCAGACATCGATGCTCC
Organism: uncultured Stigonema sp.; assembly: GCA_964657905.1. Taxonomy (GTDB): domain Bacteria; phylum Cyanobacteriota; class Cyanobacteriia; order Cyanobacteriales; family Nostocaceae; genus Stigonema. Next base: position 28,513 of record CAZZXJ010000005.1, on the reverse strand, counting down.
TGACCCGGAACTTCTGCCTGTGTACCAAAGTATTTTGCCGAGGGTAAATGTACCGTTTTTGAATTTCCGGCTGGCTCAGATGTATGTGCAGCAAAATAATCTGAATGGGGCTAGACTTGCCTTGGCAGCTTACACTGCAACGCCCCAAGGTGCTAAGGATCTGACAACTCAGTTGCTAGCAGCAGAAATTGAGCGACGGGAGGGTAACTTAGAAGCCAGCGCTCAGCGTTACCAAGCTGTGCTTACCACTAAACCAGATAGCGACATTGTTGATAGTGCTTTACGTGGACTGGCAGGTGTGCGAGTACAACAAAAGCGCTTTGAGGAGGCTTTGGTAGTTTATGACCAACTCATAGCCCACAATCCCCAAAATTTGACCACTCAGCTAGGGCGTGCTAGTGTCGCTTATCAAGCCAAGCGGATTTCCCAACCAGAAGCAGAGGCAGTTCTCAACAATTGGTTAGCAACACAACCTGCAACCAATACCCCCCCAGAACTATTTAGTTTGGTAGGAGTATTGCCTGCCGAAGCACAGCATGAAGCTCTATATAATTACTTAATTCAACTTGATCCTAACTACATACCATTGCAACTGCGCTTGGTACAAGTTCTAGCAAAACGTAATCCAGCACAGGCGCGAGCTTGGGTGAAGCAGTTGATGACCCGCCTTCCCAATAACCCAAACTCATACCAGTTACAGGGAGAGTTAGCTCAAGCTATAGGCGATTTGAATCTGGCTAGCAATGCCTATGAGAATATTTTAGCGCAGCAACCAGATAACTTAGATGCTCTTGCGGCTCTGGGAGGAATTCGCTTTCAACAGCAGCGGTTTGATTCAGCACAGCATATTTATTCACAAGTATTAGCACAAAAGCCGGAAGACAAAGACGCACGCCGTGCCATTGCTGGGTTAAATGCTATTTTCGATCAACCTTTAACGGCACTAGCACAGTTGGAGCAACTACAACTCGAACAACTTCGCCAAGGTACAACCGATACTGATGTCTTGCGCCAGATGCAGCAAATACAAGAGGACTTTCTGCTCAGGCGAGGTTTTCAGCCTCCTTGGGAAGACTATCAACGTAGAGGCAGGTAGTTGAGCGCAAATTTTTCATGAAATTTCCCAATCCTAAGTTAATTGTGAATGGCTAACGGGGAACAATAAGCACAAGGGAAGCAGAGGAGATCAATTAAAAATTAAAAATTTTTAATTTTTAATTTTTAATTCTTGTACTCCCTCTAACTCTGCCAACATTTCACAAATCAAAAGTTTCTCAGGATGTGGTATCTCCCTAGAGTGGCAGCTATTGTCAGCGTGATTGCTCTAAATGCATGTAATTCAGGTTACTCAGTATTAAAGCCAGAAGCAGGGGGTCACAAGACGACCGTAGCAACAGCTACGCAATTAGCTGGTAGCGAAAGCATCACAGTGTTTTTAGCTGCTCTACCTAAATCCACCCCCAACCGGGAGTTACTAGCCGAAAGCTGGGACAGCTACCGCCGGAGATTTATTCAGAGGGATGGGCGGGTGATTGACTACGAAGCGAGCGATCGCTCAACCAGTGAAGGTCAAGCCTATGCCATGCTGCGAGCAGTACTTATTGATGACTCCGCAACTTTTACCATGACCTTAAACTGGGGAGAAAATAACCTCCAACGGCAAGCGAACGGTAAACATACGGATAGTTTGTGGGCTTGGAAGTGGGGAAAGAATGCAGATGGTAATTGGGGTGCGATCGACAGGAACTTCGCAAGCGATGGCGATATTGATGCCATTACGGCATTAATTTTTGCCGGACGGCGCTGGAATCGCCCCGAATACCTGCAACTTGCAAAAGCTAAACTGCAAGATTTGTGGAACCTGTCCACTGCACCAGGACCAGGCGGTAAGCGCTATCTCCTACCTGGTCCTACGGCTGCATTTGTCCCGAATCCATCGACCCTCCAGATCAACCCATCTTATCTCGCTCCCTATGCTTTTCGGCTATTTGCCCAAGTTGACCCGGAACGTGACTGGTTGAGTTTGGTAGACACCAGCTACCAAGTGCTGGAACAATCGGCGCAACTTTCCACAGTAGGTTTGCCTAGTGACTGGGTATCTCTGGATACTTTAACCGGAAAATACCAACCCCTGCCACAGTCTAGCCCTCTTCAGACTTTGTATAGCTTTGATGCTTATCGAGTTTGGTGGCGCTTGTCACTGGATGCAGTATGGTTCAATTCACCGCAAGCACGACGCTATCTCGAATCCACATCGTACCTGCAAAAGTTATGGCGTACACAATCGCACTTGCCAGCGCGTATCGATCTCCAGGGAAAGGGATTAGTCGATTACGAAGCTACATCGCAGTACGCAATGCTTTATACTGCATGGAATTTAGTAGAACCACGGTTAGCTAAGGAATTGCTTGTTAAAAAACTGCTCCCTCAATACAAGCAGGGAATTTGGGACGATCATTCGGCTTACTATACTCAAAACCTTGCTTGGTTAGGGTTGCTGCCTCCATCAGTACTTCCCCAGCAGCTGCTAAAACCTAAGTAGCATAATGTTTTTAATTTTGATAAAAAATAAAATATGGTCTTCGTTTTTTTGTTCTAAAAATAACAATTTTTTCCTCGTATTTATAACGAACAGCAACTCATACAAATTAAGACCAAAAACTTAGGACTTACCCATTCTCCTCTTCCTCTCTCTGCGCCTGGAGCGGTTCGTTAAAGTAATTTTTTCATCCCCACGACGTCAGTCCTGAAACTTCCTCCAATCCCAAATGATCGCACTGTCTTATGAAGCAGTTGTTTTACCTATCCCAAATCAGTACAAAAGCAATTGTCGTTTCTTTTTGCTTTTTAATGTTTCCTAGTTCATTATTAAGCGCTCAAGCAACTCGCGAAGAAGACCTGCAACAGCAGAATTCTCAGCCACAGGGCAATTCCAGACAACCGCAAGTTCTTTTGTTGGCACAAGCAACTACACCCAAAAAAGAAAAAACAGCCGATTTAGAAACTGCTGTTGCCAAGAACCTGACAACTTACGACCTAGAATTTAATCGCAGTCCAATAGTGGGCAACCATTTGCGATTGCGAGGGGTTTACTCCGAAGGTCGCCTTGCCTTTACCCGCCCCCGGAGCTGGAAACTTGGCAAAGTACAAGCATTAATCCGCTTCCAACACTCACCAGCGCTCTATGCCAACCGCTCTAATCTGACAGTGCTAGTCAACGACACTGCTGTGGGTAGCGTACCGCTTAATCGCAAACAGTCTCAAGTGGGTCAGATCCTATTGAATATAGATCCAAAGCTGCTGCAGGACTACAATGAACTCAAAATTGTGGCGCAGCAGAATAACTCCCAGGAATGTAGCGATCCTAGTGACCCCAACTTGTGGACAGAGATTCTACCTGATTCCAAATTAATTTTCAACTACCAGCGACAACCGATTTCCCTCAATTTTAGCCGCTATCCCTATCCCTTCTTTGACGAACTCGGTTTAGAACCCAACAGTGTTGTTTACTTACAACCTAACCAAGTCAGTCCTTCGTGGTTAACTGGGGCGGCTCGATTGCAAGCAGCATTGGGCAGACTGGCAGATTTTCGTCCGATAGAGACGAGCATGGTGACTGATGTGGCAGATGTCAAGGCAAATGAAAGGTTGGTGATCATTGGTAGTCCAAGTGAACAACCTGCCCTAGCTTCTTTGAAGTTACCCCTGACAGTCATCGGTACTCAAATTCTTGATCGCAGTCAAAACCCCATTCCAGAGGACACAGGGGTATTGATTATGACCACATCAAAAAAAGACGGTGGTGTTCCGGTCTTGATTGCTACTGGCAATGGACCCAAAGGCGTTGCTAAGGCGGCACAGTTTTTGACCCAGCCGGATTTGCGAAAAATGGGCACAGGTCAGGTGGTTTTAGTCAATCAAATTAAGGAGATGCCAACACCTGGACCTCGCATGTGGCCGCGTTATTTGCCAGAAGCAAATTCCTTTAAACTTAGCGACATCAAAACCCAGATCAACGGTGAGCCGTTTAAGGATGTGACTGTACGTGGTTCTGCTGCGCCGCCAGTTGAAATTGATTTTCGCGCCTTGCCAGATGATAGATTTGTGCGCGGCAGTTCTATGAACCTGGTTTACAGCTATAGTCCGCAGACTAATCCCAGAACTTCTGCGGTAGAAGTGTTGCTGGATGGAGTTTTCATTGGTGGCGCACGTCTAACATCAGATTCTGGAGAAACTCGTAAAAACCTGAAAGTGGATTTGCCTGCAAACTTGGTTAAACCAAACTCAAAACTTCAGGTATTTTTCCGGATAAATCCTAAAGAACCGTTTGACAAACAAAACTGTATTAGCCCACCAGATCAGCAACTCACAGGCACTGTACATTCTGACACCAGCTTTGAACTGAGGCGAGAAACCTCTGTTGAACTACCAGATCTCAAGCTTCTGCAATTCGGTTTTCCTTTCGCTGCACCCCAGGATTTGTCAAAAACAGCGGTTGTCGTGCCACAAAACCCCTCCAATACAGATGTATTAACTTTGTTAGCGTTTAGTGAGCGCCTAGGACGGCTAAGTCAAGCAGATGCCGTCAAACTAGATGTTTACACGCCGGATATGTTAACCGATGCAGTCCGCAAGAACGACCATCTGGTAGGAATTGGCACACGGGACAAGTTTCCTTTTCCCGAAGTATTTAAGTCTAATGGCTTTAACTTGAGTCAGGCATTTTCCCGCTTATCAGATCAGGGTGTGGTTCAAACACCGCAGGATGCACAAGGCATGATTAAGCAAATTGTCTCTCCTTGGAGCAGCGATCGCGTCATTCTAGCTTTGACTGCTCAGACAGAAACTGGTTTAGAGCGAGTCCGGCAAGTCTTCAATCAAGATCCATGGTTTTTCCAACTTAAAAAGGATACGGTGCTCATTAGCAGCGATAAGAAAGACCCTGCCGCCTACGATCCGGATGCTTATCAACTGGAGTTTTTCCAAAGTGCCTCCTCAACTAGTCGCTTGGAGGATACCAACCTATTTAGTAAGGTATCGCGTTTAATACAAGAAAACTGGCTATTACTACCTGCTGGTTTAGTAGGCGTCTCCCTTCTACTTTATGGCATCGTTCAGTTGTATCTCAAACGCCTTAGTGCTGATAAGAAATAAACACAAATTGGGAATGGGGCATAGGGAATTGGAAATTGGTCGGAAAATCCCATGCCCCGTACTCCATGCCCCATGCCCCATGCCCATTACCCTAATTTAAAATGTCTTCTTCCTCATTCAGACCGCCTCGTAGGCAACGCGATCGCCAGCGCCTAAGCTTCAGCCGTTGGCTTATTGATCTCACGCCCCAATTTTTTGACCGCGCTCTAGAAAAGGTGGGCGCGAAACAATTTAAGTGGCTTATCTTGCTGCTATTGTTAGTCTCAGTACCAGTGATTACTACCCCTATAGAAGTTTGGCAGCAGGGGATAGTGGCTGTGTTTTTGGTGCTAGTTGGTCAACTGGTTATACATGCCGAGGATAAAGAGTCCTCCCCGGAAATCAGCCATTATTACCACCTGTTTTTGGTGTGGCTGAGTCTGGTGACAACAATTCGTTATTTGTACTACCGCACAAGCTATACCCTGAACTTTGATGGGTGGCTTAACACCACTGCTTGTTTGATGTTGTACGGAGCGGAGCTATACGCGATTCTGACCTTAGTACTAGCATACTTTCAAACCTTGAGAATCAAAGAGCGGCAGCCAGTCGATCTTGCTAAAATTCCTGAACAGGAATGGTTAAAAGTTGATATCTACATCCCCACCTATAACGAAGACGTTGAGATTGTCCGCAAAACTGCACTAGCAGCCTTAGCTTGCGAATATGCTCCTGAGAAAAAAAAGATTTATGTCCTAGACGATGGTCGTCCAGAAAAATATCAAGAGGGCGACCCGCGCCGAGAAAAGTTCCAAGCCAGACGGGATCTCTTACGGCAAATGTGCGAAGAACTCGGCTGCATACACATGACGCGGGAAAATAATGACCACGCCAAGGCTGGTAATATCAATACTGCCTTTCGTAAAACCGACGGCGATTTGGTGATGATTTTGGATTGCGACCACATTCCAACGCGCCAATTTCTGCAGCATACTGTGGGCTTCTTCTGCGATCCAAAAGTGTCGTTTGTCCAAACCCCCCACTGGTTCTATAACCCCGATCCCTTTGAGCGTAATTTGGTCACAGGCGGTAGAATCCCGGTGGGCAATGAATTGTTTTACAAAGTGTTGCAAAAAGGCAACGATTTTTGGAATGCTGCCTTTTTCTGCGGTTCCGCTGCTTTGATCCGTAAAACCCATGTCTTGGAGGTTGGGGGAATTGCGGTGGAAACTGTTACAGAAGATTGTCATACGGCTTTGCGACTGCATTCACGCGGTTATAAGTCCGTCTACTACGACAAAATTATGGTGGCTGGCTTAGCGCCAGACACATTTTCTTCTTATGTAGGTCAACAAGTGCGCTGGGCAAGGGGAATGGCGCAGATTCTGCGACTGGAAAACCCCATGTTTAACCCGAAGCTAAACCTGACACTTGCCCAAAGGATTTGTTATTTTAGTGCGACTTCGCACTTTTTATATGGGTATCCTCGACTGGTTTATGCGATTATTCCTACCCTGTTTTTATTATTTGGCGTTAACCCCATCCAAGGTTTGGGTTTAGAAACTCTCGCCTATGCCCTACCCCATATTCTTCTCTCCCTTTTTACCAACTACATTATCTACAAACACGTCCGGTTTTCCTTCTGGAACGAAATTTTTGAATTTGTGATGTCTTTCCAGGCGGGGTGGGTAACGATGTTGGCGCTGATTAACCCCAAGTTGGGTTCATTTAACGTCACCGACAAAGGGGTGAATATTAGCAAACGTACCTTTGACTGGCAATCAATGCGTGGTTTATTGGTGGTGGTGGGATTAATTGTCGCTTCCTTAGTTGCCGTCCCCTATTGGTTACTGCTACGCCCAGAGGATTGGCAGGCGGTCTTGGTTAATACCATGTGGTCTGGCTTTAACCTGATTTTGCTGATAGCTGCCTTACTCGTAGGCTTTGAGCAACCGCAAATCCGTACTGCGCACCGTTTGCAGCGACGCCTCGCTGTCGTGATTTCCAGTAACGAGCAAACAATCATGGGCGAAACTATCAACATTTCAGAAACTGGGGCTTTGATTGCTTTGGAATCCTGGCCTAATTTACCAGATGAAGTGGAGATCGAAGTCATGGGAGATTTTACTGCTCGCGCCTCTCTGACAGCACGGATTGTGAGGCTCTCCCCTGTAAATGATACGGAAACTCTCTTGGCAATTGATTTTGTAAATCTTAGCCGCGCTCAACAGGATGCTTTAACTCTAGTTTTGTATTCTGATGTGCAGGAATGGTATTCCCAAAAACGGCAGTATGTAGACCAACCAATCGCTTCCCTTGGGTTCCTTGCCACTAGTCTGACTCGCTCGTTGCAGGATATCAAGCCCACCACCCGCAAAAAGGTACGCAAACAGGTCAGTGCTCTTGGTGACCTTTACTGGGATGGTCACTTCTTTCCTGGAGTCGCAACAGAACTAGGGATAACAGGTTTACGGCTCGAATTGGAGAGTACAAAAGCTAAATCTGCTGATAAACTGCTAGGACAAGAGGACTTACATAGAATGCGAACTGTTAAACCACTTGTTGGTTTGCTGTTGAGTCAAGAGGATAATTCTTCACCAAGGCGATTTGTTGCCGAAATTTCTGCGCTACAAGAAGACGCAAGTGGCAAGATTGTTATTGAGTTAAATTTTCCGGAGAAGTTCAAGCAACGCCAAGATTCTAAAATTAAACAACTTTTAGAAATTTTGTAGAAGAATTCTTGTGGTAACGGATGATTTAACTGTGGCTATCACAGATGCAGCAATCCGCTACAACAGATGACATAACAGATGTAATATCAAGTCCGATTAGATTAGTTATAATATCCAGATCTCACGCTCAAACCCTCTCCCAATCACCTGACTGTAACGGGTGTCCGATACACCATTAAACCGTAGGGGCGCGGTTTCCGCGCCCTTACAATGTGCCACCAATTCAATTGAAAACTGCTGTATATCATAAGTATTTAACTGGACATGATATAACGGATGATTTAACTGTGGGACGATCAGATAAAGCATCAGCTACATCCGTTGCCAGTCTTTGCGTGAGATTCAATTCCTCAAATCAATCATTACATCACTTCACGATTCTTAATCTTAAGAAGCCATCCTCCCCTGCTGACAGAAGTCGCAGAATCTAATAGGCTGATTTAAAGTGGCGATTTGTGTGACTCGTTCTTGGGCTACTGCCTGGGAATGCAACCCCAGAGGCTTTGCCTGTGGTAAATTACAGCGAGGCAGAGCCTCGATAATGCGTTTCCACGCAGAGCGTAGAAACGAGAAAAAGTATCGCCTAGCCTATATCATTCCTGAGTCCTTAATAAGTCTTGTCAAGCAAAATGTCCCTAAAAATTATTCAAAATTTTGATGCTAGTTTCACTCTCGAACCACAAGCTCAAGAAACTCTATTCAAATTGTTGACTGCTGAAGCCTTTTTACAGCAAATTTGTCAACAATTAAAGTGTCAAGAAGTCGAATTTACTGAATTACTTTTTCAGCCAGTTCCCTACTGCACAGCTACCCCCAAAGGGATGCCAACAGAATTTGAAAAATACCATGAATCTGAGGAGTACGCCATCATTAACGTACCGCCTAATTTTATGTTCAATGCTAAGATTTTTAAACCTAGCCGCCTTTGTGCGATTTATCGAAAAATAGGATAAATACGGCTCTTTCAATTTACCATATAGGCTGTAGAGACGTTACATATAATGTCTCTGCAAGGTCTAATTTACCAATTTTTTGTTATGACAACTGAAACTAATATTGATTCTTTAACAAGCCTGGAATATATTCCTTACATTGATGATCGCGGTCAATTACCTGAACTACTTCAAGGTAAAATAGGAGTATATGCAATTTTTGACCAAGAAAAATTGCTGCAATTTGTAGGATATTCCCGTGATGTTTATCTCAGCTTAAAGCAGCACTTAGTACGTCAGCCGCAATACTGCTACTGGGTGAAAGTCCAAACTATTGAACGCCCCAGCCGCACGGTTTTAGAAAATATTGAGAATGCTTGGATTGCTGAGAATGGCAGTGTGCCTGTGGGAAATGGGGATAACAAAGAAAAATGGACGCAACCTATCGATGCTAAAGCAGTAATGACGCCTGAAGAAAAGGTAAATTATGAAAAGCCTACTAATGATGAAATGGCGCAAATCAAAATTATTAAAAATGTGGCGCGCCGAGTAGAGGCAGAAATTTTAGCAGTGCTTGAAGCACGTGGGTTACAAATGCAAATTCGCTTTAATCCCAAGTTGAAAGAAGAAGGATTACTGGATTTGAAATAATAAAAAGTACCCGACGACTAAAGGGGAGCATCCACTTTTGGAAGAAACATAATTCTTGTACTCCAAACAGCCTGCTATATGGTTCATCTAAAAAAGTCTATCCGCCAAAAGTGGATGCTCCCGACTAAAGTCGCGGCTACAAAAACAAAGTCCGCCTGCGCGGACTAATAGCATACAAGCCTACGTAGCCATCAGAGAAGTCCTATTCGCGTTAGCGTCTCTGTCAGGAGAAAAAAGGTTTCCTTTGGTAGAGAACTTCGGAGCTTTGTTTGTGTAGTGGTAGTGATTAAGGGTTTTTTTGAAGGCGATCGCATAACATAGAATAAAATTTTTTATAAATTTGTTATGAAATTTATTAATAAACAAACAGTAAAATAATTTTAGATATATTTATCTAAATGAATTATAAGGGGACTACTCAAAATGACTATCAAAGAACAGCTTTTCGGAGAAATCGAATCAGCCTCAGAAGATATTCTGGAAGAAACGCTCTTATTTCTGCGCTTTTTGAAGACAAAAAAGGAACATACAGATCCCGAGGGTAATACTACTGAATCTCAAACCTTAGAACAGGATGCAGCACCTATTATTCGAGGCTCTAAGGCAGAAGACCTGCTGAAATTTGCAGGAACATGGCAAGGTGATGATTTTGAGGAATGCTTACAACTTGTTTACGAAACCCGTTCTCAAGCAGAATTCTAGCAATGTACCTTCTAGATACTAATCACTGTAGCCGCATTATATTTGGAGATTCTAACATTCTTCGTCAGTTACAAGAACACATCGGATTAGGAGTTGCAACAAGCGTTATTGTACAAGGCGAACTACTCTACATGGTGCAAAAGTCTGAACAGCAGGTGAGGAATATTCAGCAAATTAGAAGCTTTCTGCAAACCATAGATATATATCCGGTTAGTAAAGAAGTTTCTGATATCTACGGTAGTCTAAAAGGAAAAATTGTTGAGCAGTTTGGACCTAAGGACAAAGCTAAACGTAGAAAGTTCACAATTCAAGATTTAGGTTTCAGTGATAATGATCTTTGGATAGCGTCAACTGCTATCCACTATAACCTTACAATTGTCTCAGCCGATAGTGACTTTAACCGAATTCGACAAGTTAGACTATTTTCCCTTGAATCCTGGCTTTGAACATAGAGTGATTGCCTCATGGCGTCATAAGTCATGGTTAGATAAAGATATTTATATTTTGTATTAATTTTAAGTGTTCTTTCTTTAATATCTAAATACAAACATTGTAAGTAGGTCGGCACAAATAAACGTAATTGCTTAGGATGGTCATTTGTCAGGGGATTTAATTTGTCATACTTAGCAATGCCAATCACCAAGGCATATCGAGCCATACTGTACAGCAAGACATAGGGTCATTCTAGAGTATTCTAACTAACATAAAATCTATAAATTACTTGAGGCTACTGATGTCAGAAGTACAACGCCTGATTGTCAAAGAAGACGATCAAGAGTAAGAAATTTATGTGGAATCAAAGACAGCTCCCGAAGTTCCCGAACAAGAGGAACCCGGATACCGTGATGTTTTACCCACCATTAACATTCAGGAGTTTCACGAAAAGCTTCGTGTTTATACCAAATTTGCTCTAGGGGCGTTCAAAAACTTACCAGAAGCTGAAGAGGTAACAATTAAAGTTGGCATTCCAATTTTGGCTGAAGGCTCTACCCAAGGCAATTTTGAAATTGAGGTGAAGTGTAAGTTTCCTGATCGCAATCAAAATTCCAGCAATAGTTGAGTAGCTATTAAATTTCGCGCTCTTGTCGCAAAGACGCGCTTTTTACACTTTGCGCCTTTGCGTGAGATGATCTTTAGCTGAACTGAACACAGTAAAATCAGGGCATGACTAACCAGCAATCTGACTCTAAAATCCCCTCTTGCACTTGGAGTCGTCCCATCGGTTTAGGTTGGGACAAACCCTACACCGTTCGGTACGCCAGCAACATTGATGATGGTCCTTGGCACGGAATGCCGTTAGGTGGCTTTGGCGCAGGTTGCATTGGACGTTCCTCGCGGGGAGATTTTAACCTCTGGCACATTGACGGCGGTGAACACACCTTCAAAAGCATCCCCGCCTGTCAATTCAGTGTGTTTGAGTCAGATGGCACATCGTCGTCAGCTTATGCTTTGTGTACAGAAGCGCCTGAAGACGGGAGTCTGGAAGCGTGGCAATGGTATCCAGCTAGCGGGGAAGCAGGGGGAGAAAAATTAATGACTCCATTCCCATACGGGCGGGGGAACCCCGCGCCTACGCATTCCACAGGAACCTATCACGCTTTATACCCGCGCAGTTGGTTTGTCTATGAGGGGGTATTTCAAGCACAGTTAACTTGTGAGCAGTTCTCCCCTATTTGGGCTGACAATTACCAAGAAACTAGCTACCCAGTAGCGGTGTTTATCTGGACTGCTCAAAATCCCACGCATGCTTCCTTGACTCTGAGCATCATGCTTACCTGGCAAAATATGGTAGGGTGGTTTACCAATGCCTTAAAATCTCCCAAAGTGCAGGTGCGGGATGATGGTAGCCCAGTCTACGAGTACCAACCGCGCTTGGGTGAAAGTCAAAATAATTTTAACACACTCGTTGAAAATTCTGAATATATTGGTTGTGTCTTAGGTCGAGTTGATACCGATGGACCTTTGCCCGAAGGCGAGGGACAGTGGTGTATTGCTACCAAGAAAAATCCCAATGTAGAAGTATTTTATCACACCCGTTGGAATCCAAATGGTCTGGGTGCAGACACATGGGAAAACTTTGGTAAATATGGTTCTTTGCCCAATTGTGTAAATGAAACACCTTCCTCTGTGGAGGGTGAACAAATAGGAGCAGCCATCGCCCTCCGTTTTACTCTACAGCCAGGAGAAACCCTGCAAATTCCCTTTGTCCTCAGTTGGGATTTCCCGGTGACAGAATTTGCCGCCGCAATTAACTATTACCGCAGGTATACCGACTTTTTTGGTTGTAGTGGCAAGAATGCTTGGGCGATCGCATCTACTGCTCTGAGAGAATATCATACATGGCTTTGTGAAATCCAATCTTGGCAACAACCCATTCTTGACCGCCAAGACTTACCTGACTGGTTCAAAATGGCTCTGTTTAATGAGCTTTACGACCTCACTAGCGGCGGTACACTCTGGAGTGCGGCTGACCTTCGTGACCCATTCGGTCAGTTTGCTGTACTTGAATGCTTAGATTATCGCTGGTACGAAAGCCTAGATGTGCGGTTATACGGTTCTTTTGCTTTATTAATGCTATTTCCCGAACTGGAAAAGTCAATAATTCGTGCTTTTGCACGCGCAATACCCACCAGTGACCAGACTCCCCGTGTCGTTGGCTACTATTATACTATGGGCACAGAAAGTCCCATCGCTGTTCGCAAAGTCGCAGGCGCAACACCCCACGACTTGGGCGCACCAAATGAACACGTTTGGGAGAAAACTAACTACACCAGCTATCAGGACTGCAATTTGTGGAAGGATCTAGGCTGTGACTTCGTGTTGCAGGTATACCGAGACTTTCTCTTCACGGGTGCGACTGATGTGGAATTCCTGGCAGACTGCTGGAATGCGATTGTGCAAACCCTCAACTACCTCAAGACCTTTGACAAAGATGGGGATGGTATTCCCGAAAATTCCGGTGCGCCTGACCAAACTTTTGATGATTGGCGGTTGCATGGTGTGAGTGCTTATTGTGGTGGGTTGTGGTTGGCTGCTTTGGAGGCGGCGATCGCGATTTGTGAGGTTTTATTAACGAACCGCCAAGAAGCCAAGAAAAACCTTGGCGACCTTGGCGCCTTGGCGGTTCAAAAATCTATCTATGAAACGTGGTTGGAACAATCTCGACCTGTCTACCAAGAAAAACTCTGGAATGGGCAATACTACCGACTTGACAGTGAGAGTGGGTCAGATGTGGTGATGGCAGACCAGTTGTGTGGACAATTTTATGCTGGTCTACTGGGATTGCCAAATATTGTACCACAAGAGTGTGCGCTTATGGCGCTGAAAACGGTTTACGATGCTTGCTTCCTAAAGTTTCACGATGGCACTTTCGGTGCGGCTAACGGTGTTCGTCCTGATGGTTCGCCGGAAAACCCTAAAGCTACCCATCCCTTAGAAGTTTGGACGGGGATAAATTTTGGGATAGCAGCTTTTCTTGTGCAAATGGGAATGAAGGATGAAGGATTTAGGCTGACACAAGCTGTGGTGCAGCAAATTTACGACAATGGGCTACAATTCCGCACACCGGAAGGTATCACCGCCTCTGGAACCTTCCGCGCCAGTACTTATCTACGGGCGATGGCAATTTGGACAGTTTATTTAGTCACTCGTCAATAGGGGGTTACGCACCTGAGTGCTGTGGTCACTAGGGGCTGTGTACCCTATTGCTTTAGTCCGTGAGGACTGACATATAATATGTTTTTCCAGTCTGTTGTCACAGACTTAAGCTGTTGATCCAGAAATAAATTTTCGGACAAATTATGCAACAAATCATACAGCCCTTAGTTCTCAAGGCTCAGGGGTGGAGACTTCTTTTTTTAAAAATTAAAATACTAATGGCTTTAGCCACAAAGAAAACAAACATCAATAAGTGTATGTTCACCGGTAACAATTTTCTAGCTAAAAAAATGATTTTTCTGGAACTTTATCGCAAAAACACTGTTAAATGTCAGAGTTTTATAAAAAAATATCTTTAAAGTTGTGAATTGTCGGGTTTTTGCCCCAGAATCAGCTTTTTACACTGCAAGTGTACGCTGCAAAAAAGTTAACAAGCTTACCCAAATATCAAAGATGAAACGATGAACTTCTTCTCGTCCTTAAGAGGTCAGGGAGAGCGTAATCATACCAGCGCTCAGCAGTCTCCCATAGCAGATGCGGCTAGCCTCAACCTTTTGAGGCTAGCCGCAGGAGATACGAGCCTAGCATCAGATTTAAGCCAAATTTGTGTTGTTCGTGAGTTTCAACTGGGTGACAATCTGACTAGCTACAGTCCACATAGGGAAACAGAAGCAGAGAGCAATTTTCTTTACTTAGTTTGCCAAGGTAGAGTGCGACTGCTTGGTTTTGATGCAACTCAAGTCAGGTTCGTGTCAACTCAATTGCTTTTGGAACAGCAAACCTTTGGGGCAGACCATTTTTTCTGCAATCAACCTTTACCTTACGAGGCGATCGCTGCTAGTGCTGGTTTTGTTGCTCAATTTCGGATTTCGGAGTTGATGCCGTGGCTTTCTCGGATAGCGAAACTAGATGATTACTTAAAACGGATGGCTTATAAGCGACAAGCGCTAATTTTCTTCAAGACTACCACCGAGTTACGCTCACAAAAAGGTCATACTCTGCGACAACTGTTACCGTACCTGGTACAAACCAAAATAAGTGCTGGATCATCCTTGGCGTCAGCAACACCCCCCCATGAGGGTCGCTATTGGCTTGCAAGTGGAGAAATCGGCATCTCAACAGCAGACACTCAGCCGCCGCTTGTAGGAGGAAGCTGGGGATACCCTCAGATAACGCTACCGCTTTGGAACGCTCAAACTGAGCTGTTAGTGTACCACCTGCCTATAGAACATTGGGCGTTAGCAACGGCGATCGCACCTGAGCTATTTTCCCAGGCGAAGCAGCTTCTTGAGCGAGGGGAGGATGGTCCCCATGCGGACCATCCTCCGAAGCATCCGAACCATCCCCCCATCTCCTTATTCCCCCTCTCCCCACAGTCAGAAAGTTCAACAACGGCTGAAACAACAGAGATCTCCGATCCGGGGCTGAGGCAGTTCGTTCGTTCGGACGCCGACGCCCAGTATCCCCAACAGACTCGCCAACGTTCGTCAACAGGTTTATTACGACGGCGCTATCCCTTTATTGAACAACAAAGTTCTTCGGATTGTGGTGCAGCGTGTTTGGCGATGATTAGCCTGTACTGGTTGGGCAAACGCAAGAGCCTCAACACTCTGCGTAACTTGGCGCGTACAGATCGCACGGGTGCGTCCCTTCATGCTTTAGCAGATGCAGCTCAAACTCTAGGATATCAGGCGCTACCTGTGCGGGCTTCTTTAAGTAAGATGGAGCGGCAAATTAACCCCTGGATTGCTCACTGGCAAGGAATTCACTATGTAGTCGTCTGGAAAGTTAAAGGCGATCGAGTGTTGATTTGTGATCCAGCTATAGGCAAGCGATCGCTACCTCGCCAAGAGTTTGAAGCTAGCTGGACTGGATATGCCTTGCTTTTATCCCCAACCGAACGCTTAAACACTGTCAAAAGCGAACAAATTTCCCTAGGTAAACTTTGGCAAGCTTTTTGGCATCACCGTAATTCCCTAGGGCAAATCATTCTCGCCTCAGTGCTGCTGCAAGTGTTTGGGCTGGCAACTCCCCTATTTGCCCAGGTTGTTCTAGACCGAGTCATGCCACACAAAAGCTTTGCTACCCTGAATCTTTTCGCTATTGGCTTCCTGATCTTCGGTCTGTGGCGCATTGCCTTAACAGCCGCGCGCCAATACCTACTAGACTATTTTTCCAACCGCATGGACCTTACCTTGATTGGCGGTTTTATGCGCCACACGCTGCAGTTACCGTTACAGTTTTTTGCATCGCGTCAAGTGGGGGATATTATCACCCGCGTTCAGGAAAACCGCAAAATTCAACAGTTTCTTACCCGTAAAGCTGTAAGTGCCACCCTAGACGCTCTGATGGCAGTTGTCTATCTGGAACTGATGGCTTATTACAATTTACAACTTACTTTCTTGATGCTGGTTTTAATTCTACCCATCGTAATTTTGACTCTCGGAGCGAGTCCATTCCTCAAAAAAGTGTCGCGAGAAATCTTTAAAGAATCGGCAGCGCAAAACTCTTCAATGGTAGAAATGATGACTGGCGTTGCTACAGTAAAAACCGCTGCCGTTGAACGTCCAGTGCGTTGGCGTTGGGAAGAGCGCTTTACGAATATGGTGAAAGCCCGGATTCGGGGTCAGAAGTTGGCGAATAATTTGCACTTAGCCACTAGTTTAATGCATCACCTCTGTAGCACGGCTGTGTTGTGGTATGGGGCGACTCTGGTTATTCGTGGGGAAATGTCAATTGGTCAGTTTGTGGCTTTTAATCTACTCATTGGCAATGCAATTAATCCTGTTCTGTCATTGGTAGGGCTGTGGGATGAGTTTCAAGAGGTACTGATTTCTGTGGAACGGCTTAACGATGTCTTATCCGCCGAACCAGAGGAAAATTCTCAACAACCGCTACTGGTTTTACCCCCAATTCAGGGTAACGTGCATTTTGAGAATGTCTCTTTTCGTTATCACCAAGATCAAGAGCGTAACACTCTGCAAAATATCTCCTTTAAGGTGAAAGCTGGGCAAACCATTGGTATTGTCGGTTCTAGTGGCTCAGGTAAAAGCACTTTAATCAATTTGCTTGCTGGTTTATATCATCCCAACAATGGATGCATTTTAATAGATGGATACGATACTACTCAAGTTTCTCTCCAGTCGTTGCGCAGTCAGTTGAGCGTAGTGCCTCAAGAATGTTTTCTGTTTTCCGCAACTATTTTTGAAAACATTACACTGTACAACTCGGAGTATACCCAGGAACAAGCAATCGCCGCTGCTTCTGTTGCAGAGGCACATACTTTTATCAAGGCGCTGCCTTTAGGGTACAACACCCAGGTGGGAGAACGGGGAATGATGCTTTCGGGTGGACAGCGACAAAGAATTGCGATCGCTCGTGCACTTATTAGGAAACCACGAATTCTGATTTTGGATGAAGCCACTAGCGCCCAAGATGCTGAGTCCGAAAGCCGATTTCAACAAAACTTAGCACGTTTGAGTCTGAAGAGCGTTGCTACTCCTAATGAGGCTCGTACCACCATTTTTATCATCGCTCATCGTCTCTCCACTGTGTACCATGCTGACTGTATCCTCGTCCTAGATCGAGGTGTTCTTGTTGAGCAAGGTAACCATCAAGAATTGATGACAATTAACGGTCTTTATCACCACTTAGCCCAACAGCAATTGCATCTGTAAACTCCCCTGCATAAGTCTGCTATATTTCCGGATAAATGCAAATTTTTTGTAAAAAACTTCAGGAATATCTTCTGTATATTAGCTTTTGTACGGGAATGTATTACATAGCTATGTACCAGCATAAGTAGCTACTTTTTTTAGTAAAACACTTATAGTATATGTTTTGTAATCTCCGGGATACGCTACTTCCAGAGGTTAAAAAACCATACCATAAAATAGTAGACCTAATAACTTATTTTCTCTACTTACTGACTAATTATTATGCAATATATATGATTGCTTTTTTAGGAAAATGGCATACTGCAATCGGTTAAAAGCTTTGATGCACAAAGATAATTATTAAATAACGGCAGTAAGATATATTTTATTTATTGTCAAAGTAAGAGTATTTTTTTTAGTTTAGAAAGATTGTCTAAATGCTACTCATGCTACTATATTGATAGAGAATTCGGAAATGTAGTTAATCGTAAAAAAAAATCCCTAATGTTAGAAAAAAATCTCAAACAAACGCCAAATGAGGGGTATTACCCCCTAACATTTAACAAATAGGGGACGAAAATTACATCCGGAGAATACTTAAGTAAATCTAGACAAAAAAACAATGAATTTAATTAAAAAAAACAAAATTAGCAGATGACATTTCTCAAAAAAAATAGTATAAATACGAATGTGACTCTTAAAGCCCAAGGATGAATAGTTTTTCTTAAACATCCTAAAAAGTATACAGTTTTACTCTAAGCCTCCTAATGTTTTGGTATAAAATCAATATATAAAGTGACCTGGGGAAAGTCATTGAATTAGGAGTTAGCGAAAATTAAAGAGGACAAAACTGCATCTACCAAGAGCCACGCGGATAGTTTTATCCTGCCAGTCATATGACATGATAAAAGGTAAATTTTTGCCGATGGCACAGCATGCATCAAAGCTACCGAAGACAGGTGTTAAATTATTGGTCGTTGCTCCTTTGGAGGCTAGCTGCAGAACTTCAAAGTGAATCTAGAGAATTCCGGCTTAGCAGCAAAAAGACTTGAATAAAAAGTCAGGTTTCCGATCACAGGTCAGCTCATGGACAGAATCATCAGGTCAAATGCCGTCGAAACCTCAAGGCAATCAAACAGTTCAGGGATTAACGTTCATCTAACGCCTGAGATGGCATTCATCTACGGGGGTAATGTGGCTTCAGCAACAGGGGCTTTACCAGAAGCACCCACCAAAACCCACAGCGCCACAGTCACAACCCCCAAAACAGCAATTAAGAATACAGGTAATTGGTCTACATCCTTGCAGAAGTTGCAGCAGCAGCCGCCCTCAATCCTTCCCTATCTTGTCTTGTTAAGCAGCGTAGCTTTTTTTGCGACTGTTGTCGTTTGGGCCTGGACAGGAAAGATTGAGGAAGTTGGTCTCTTCCAAGGAAAATTAGTGCCAATTGGAGAGCTTGATAAACAACAAGCGCCGAATTTAGGTGTTGTATCCTCTCTCAACATCCATGGCGCCCTTGAAGTCGTCAAAAAAGGACAAACCATTGCTGAAATAGCTCCCCAGAATGCACCTCTAGTTTTAGTGGCTACTCTGCCTTATCAAGAAGTAGGTTTTGTCAATAAAGAAGACAAAGTACAAATCAAATTAGATGCTGACGCTGAGCAGGATGAAGGCATTATCCCCGGGAAAGTGATATCTATCTTTCCGGTAGCTAGCGAAAATGAAAAATTCGCTGTGATTTATCGAGTTGAAATAGCTTTGGATGATAATTATGTCAATGAAAACAAACAAATTCTCAAATTTCAAGTGGGTCAGACAGCTACTGCAAAAATAATCCACCAACGCCGTATTGCAGATATATTCCTTGAACCAATCAAGCACTTGCAACAAAGGAGACAGCAAGCAGTACATCCGAGTGTTTCCCTAGTGTCGGATCTGCCGTTGCCAGAGCAATTTATAACCCTCAATTGAGCCACAGATAACCAAAGAAACTAATAGACTGGTTAACTTTATCTAAAAGAAACAATGAACATCATGAATCTAGATATCTCTGGAAATACTAGCAACTTAGATAAGAAAATTAATCCTGAACAATTTGATCAAGTAGTTGAGGCAATTCTTGCAGGCAAGTATTCCTGGGCTTGTGTTTTGCTGCTACGTTTCGCTGGCTACAATCCTCTACATTACATTCCCTACCGCACCTACAATCGATTACTCAAAGAAAACTCCCAACTTACCAAAGCCAAGAAACAACAAAACGAAAATCTAAAAATTGCTCAGATATCATCTGACAAAAGGTCTGATAGTAACGTTTCACCATGCTGCTTAAGCAAGATTAAAGACCTAGCTTATCTTGAAGTAGTTGGCAAGCAAAAAACAGAAATTCGTGGAGGCAGTTTAGAGCAGTGCTTCGCAATGCAAACTCAGGAATATTAATCCATAAAGTCTGAATAAAAACTAGTACCCCTGCGCGTTCGTTAAAAGTCAAAAGTCACTCATGCTTATAATGTAAGCTTTTCGTTGATTTGGAATGGTAGCTTTATTTCCGCCGCGCTGTACTAGACTGTTGGCAAATAAACATGTAGGGTGGGCAGTGCCCACCAATTGGAAAGGTTCATTGGCACTGCCCCAATACGCTTCGGATAAGCTCTTGAAGCTGGGGAGGCTTTTCTGGTAAAGAGTCGATAAAAAGTAGTTCTTTCCCCCCCCAGATCCCCCTGCCTGCCAGGGCTAACGCATCTAAAACCAAGGCAGGGTAAGCAGGGGAGGTAAGGAAGCAAACGCATCGAATTTTCACAGGACTTACGCAAAAATTGCCATAAACCTTTATTTATCGAACCGCCAAGACAAGGCAGTGCCAAGACCGCTCCTGTATTCGTAGAGCGTGCGTAAGTCCTATTTCAGATCGGGTACACAGGGGTGCTTATTACTACCCGACAAGCCTTATATATAAATTCCAGACTTCTTTTCAAGTGATTTATTTAAAGCAGGTAATAGATTATAACTGTGTAGACTGGCAATTCATACAACAAGTACTGGAAGCTAAAAAACTCGAATAGCTTCCAGTTTTTTATATTATCAGCAAAATACAATACAGTTCAGATAAGCACTGGAATAGAACCTGCTTTCTTGAAGAAAGCGGGTTTCGTTGACCTCAGTTACGCTTAACTGAAGGATATAGAAGCAAAATACCAAAACCATCAGATATTTTTCCGTATTTTCTACAATTTGGATTCCTCTTTTTTGGGCTAAAAATTTGATATAAACCATATGTTTTGCAAAATTTAATAAATTGCATACCATTTGTCAAAGAAGTAAGTAAGTCGGCAATGAAAAACAAAACTATGTAACGAAATGTAAAATCTCCTGATTCATCTCGTAGTTGCGCCGACTTACTTAGACAGCACATCCCAGTATTCCTCAATAGGTGAAAGCTTAGCAATATTTCAGTGTTTTTTATTTGCTATCGCAGGTTCTAGAAAAGGAGAAATACCAATGAATGACCTTTCAAAAAGATCTATTGATCCGGAAGAAATTATCAACTTCTTGAAAAGCGAAATGAATTTAAACGAAGTATGCCAACAGATTTTGCTACAAAGAGTGATAGACCGCGCTGCCCTGGAAAAAGGAATAACTGTTACAACTGAAGAAATTCAGGATGAGGCAAATATCCAGCGTCGCGAAAAGCGTTTGGAAAAGGCTGAGGACACATTAGCATGGTTAGCAGATCAATTAATTAGTCCCCATGATTGGGAAATGGGAATCCGCCATCGTCTGCTGGCGCAAAAATTAGCTGAGGCGCTCTTTGCTGAAGAAGTAAAAAAGTTTTTTGTCCAAAACCGTCTGGAGTTTGAGCAAGTTATACTCTATCAAATGATTGTCTCTTCTGAAAAACTGGCTCAAGAAGTTTACTATCAAATTGAAGAAGGTGAAATCAGTTTTTATGATGCGGCTCACCTTTATGATATTGATGATAATCGCAGATATAAGTGCGGTTATGAAGGAAAACTTTACCGTTGGGCTATTCAGGCAGATATAGCTGCTGTTGTATTTAGTACACCACCCAAACAGTTGATTGGTCCTATCAAAACTGAGCAAGGCTATCATCTTTTGAGAGTGGAAGAGTTGATTACAGCCGAATTAACATCTCAAAGGTATGAAGAAATTCTTAATAAGATGTTTCAACAGTGGTTAGTTGATGAGCTAGACTATAGTAATATTATTTGATTTGTGAAAATTTAAAGTGCAAGAAACCCTGTTTCTGGGATTACTGAGTTGGTGTTATACTAATTGCAGGATGCAGCCTAAGTACCAATTTATGACTTTATAAAAATTATTAGCAATAGGTGCTAATCTTATTTTAAGACCTTAGATAGATGCTTGATGTTTATATTTTTGCTGTCTCCATCAACTCTAGCAGTCCTCTTTGATTCATGAACAAGAGGGACAAGGGAGAGGTGTTCACAACTCCTGCACGAATTGCTATATATGTATATTTTCACATATTTTTTCGGAGCTTTTTTATGATTTTGATGTTGTTATAGATATTTATCATAACAATTTATATAGAGAATTACTAACAATAATATTTTTCTTAACAATAGTTAAATATTCTTATTAATATAAATATCTTGTGAAGCATAAATAAAAATTTAATTTATTTATCTAAAAAGTCTTGACGAAATGTAAGGAAATTGACTAATTAAATATGTATGACGTGATATGCATGAGGGCTTACAGCTTCCATGTGAAAGTTGTCAAGAGGGTAAATTCAGATTTATAATAATTTCCTGACAGGCTACAAAAAGGTTAGTAGCAAACAAGGGCAACAAGTAAGTGTTGCCATTAGACCTAGAGTTAGCATTTTCAAGCTCTCTATACGGGAAAGTTTTCAGGCTAGTTTCAAAGAAAACTTAACTAAACCTCGATACAGAGTTCAGCAAAATCCTTAACATTTTTGCAAAGAATTTAATCAATGATAAGTAATGATAATTGTTTGGCAGCACAATTTAAGATAAGTCCTTGGAATTCTGGGGTTAGTCAGTGACTTGTTCACTGCTTCTTATTGCTCTACGAGCTACTGTTGTTTATTAGGGATGCAACTACCATGCTTTTTCCACATATTTTTAGAGCCGCTTATAAGGACTTGGTCACTAAGTCCATTAGCAACTTTGTGGTCAAATCCAGAGTAAATATTTTGCTTAGGACTTACGCACTTTACAAATAGACTGTTATGTGTGCCTACCATACTGCACCAAGCCGTGCCGTAGCGATTGCGTCAAAAGAAGTGCTTAAGCTGATGTTGCTTGCATCTATAAATAAGAATATAGAAGGAAAGCTCAAAAGGCTTAACTTCCCCGTTAAGCAAATCAGGTATGGTTTAATGCACACACAATGAAAGTTTTGTCAATGCGTTCTTAGACCTTTGTTTACAAAATACAAAAAATAATTTGGTATGCCTGCGACTTTTTACTCGCCTTTTGCTTCTAAAGTGAAGCTGCTCAACGCTAGGGTTGAACAATCAGAATCCTAGATTACCCCAGGACGAACCCTCCTAGCTTACCAAAATGCCAGGAGGGGAAATTCCCAGAGTTAGTTGCACATCAAGTAACTGCGCTCCGCAGTTCTCGAAGGCTAATTAACTGTGCAGCTGTAAACTATGAAACCTTGGCCGGGATTTTAGCAACAGCCGCAACAGCGTACACCTACGTCTCACAGTTGATGTTAACTGGTGATAATTATGACAAATTATTCAAGTTATGGCAATGCTCTTGTAAGCCATAACACAAAAGAAAGTAAGTTTTTAACGCCTTTTCAGCGAAAGGTGCTGCTGAAAAATTTAGAAGCTGATTTGCAACCTGAATACCGCCGTAGGCTAGAAATTATCTTGTTTACAGATATGGGAAAATCTCAAACCCAAATCTGTCAGATATTAGGTTGCTCTCAGGAGATGGCGCAGTACTGGATCGCCATAGCACAAGCAGGTCTGACCCACAAATGGCAGGAGCGACCGGTAGGCAGACCAAAGACTGTCAACGACCAATACATCCTGCGGTTAAAGGAATTAGTAAGCCATAGCCCTCGTGAGTATGGCTATGCATTTAGTTACTGGACAGCTCAGTGGTTAAGCAAACATTTAGCTCAGGAATTTGGCATTGAAATCAGCGATCGCCACATTAATCGCTTGCTGAAACAAATGGGGCTTTCCACGAAACAAAAACAAAAAGCAACACCAGAGATGGTGGCATTATGTGCCACTTCCAATCCAACTGTACTTGTTTCCATTGGTCAATCAATCTAATTTCGACCAATAACTAAATCTATGTTGGAGGTAAGAAAATGCCATCAGTGTTTTCCCAGGAATGGCTGGGTCAGCAACTTATCATGACATTAGGTGAGACGCTTTCAGAAACAGATCTGCAAAACTGCATGTCTTCTATAGAAATCGTAGAGCCACCAGTAGCAAAGCAGTTCTGGCAAGCAGCAGACCTGAACGCCGGAATTTATATAGTTCTTGCTGGTAAAGTCAGACTGCTGGATACTTCTGATAACTTAATCACCACTCTCACGAGTGGGTCATCATTCGGTGAGTTGACTTTGTTTCGCGAAGAGGACTTTCAACCCTACGCCGCTAGAGCTTCAACTTCCTTAAAGCTTTGCTATCTCAATGAAGAGGGGTTACAAACTTTAATCGGCAAATATCCTAAAATCCGCGATCGCCTCTATAGGCAAGCAGAACTGTGGGATTTACTGCTGTTATGTCACAACTCCTCGCCACTTCCTAGCAATTCATCTGGTGTTCAAGGGATACTCCTCGCCTTATCCTATTTCTCGCGGCACAATGTAGAGACGCTGATTGAAATATCTCCACCGCAAGATTGCAAGCTGTGGCTGCTGCGTCAAGGCAAAATGCTACATTCTGAAGGCTACTCATTGACACCAGGCAGAATTTATGCAGAGTCAAAACGGGGGAGTTGGCAAGCGACGCAACCAACAATCGCTTACATTCTCAGGGATGCGGATTGGCAGACAGCACTCTTAAACTGGCCGGAATTGGCGGAGTTGGTTTCACCGGAGGAGCGACCAACTACCATTGACCCCGAACGACGCTCCTTCAGGACTAGACCAGAACGTGCCGCGTCGGAGAATGTCATTCCTTTTCCACAGCGAAATCCCGCGCCAAAACAAAAGCAACAAAGACCACGCCCTGACTTTCCCAGCCCCAAAGTACGAGTGGGGCATTGGTGGGGAAAGATTACCAAGAGCTATCCGTTCAATGCACAACAAAGCGCCTCTGACTGTGGCGTCGCCTGCTTGGTAATGATTGGTCGCTATTGGGGCAAGCGGCTCTCGGTGAATCGCTTGCGGTCGGTCGCCAACGTCAACCGTAGTGGCGTATCTCTGCGTGGTCTAGCAGCAGCAGCAGAAAGCGTCGGCTTTGCTAGCCGTCCGGTGAAAGCGAGTCTGGACAAATTGGCACAACAACCCTTGCCCTTGATTGCTCACTGGCAAGGCAAGCACTACATTGTCGTCTATGAAATCACCCGCTTCGGGGTGATTGTTGGCGATCCCGCTATCGGTCAACTTAGCCTCACACGAGCCGAATTTGAAGCTAATTGGACTGGTTATGCCTTGTTATTGCAGCCCACAGCCCAAGTCAAAGACGGGTCAGAAGAGAGTAGAGGTTTTTGGAAGTTTGTTGAGATCATCAAACCGCACTTTTGGGTACTGCTCGAAGTGTTCATTGCTTCGGTACTGATTCAGGTGTTTGGATTGGTAACGCCCCTGTTCACCCAGTTGCTGTTAGACCGAGTGATTGTACAGGGCAGCACCACGACTTTAAACGCCGTGGGTTTGGGGTTGCTAATTTTTGGTTTTTTCCGGATCTTGATGACCGGAGTGCGGCAATATCTGCTGGATCACACTGCTAACCGCGTCAGTGTAGCCCTGCTGGTGGGTTTTATCAAACATACCTTCCGCTTGCCCCTTTCGTACTTCGAGTCGCGTTACGTCGGGGACATCGTTTCTCGCATCCAAGAAAATCAGAAAATTCAGCGCTTCCTGACTGGCGAGGCATTATCAGTGATTCTCGATCTGCTGACATTAGTGATTTATCTGGGATTGATGTTCTCCTACAGCTGGCAGATGACATTGCTCGTGCTGTTGATTGTGCCACCATTCTTTATTCTGGCATTCGCGACCACAAGCATCTTGCGTCGCATGTCAAGAGAGGTTTTTAATGCTAGTGCCGAACAAAACAGCTATTTGATTCAATCCCTGACAGGCATTCGCTCGGTCCGATCCATGGCAATTGAGCAGACGGTGCGCTGGCACTGGGAGGAACTGCTGAATAATTTGGTGAAAAAAGGCTTTACAGCGCAGGTGATTAACAACCGCCTGCAAATTATCAGTGGCTCCATCCAAACCTTAATCAGTACAGGATTGCTCTGGTTTGGGGCATGGCAGGTGATTAAAGGGGAACTCACCATTGGACAGTTAGTTGCTTTCAACATGTTGATCGGCAACGTCATCAGTCCTTTCCAAAGGCTCGCGTTACTTTGGAATCAAGTGCAGGAAATCATTATTTCCACTGAACGCATTAATGATGTCTTAGAAGCGGAACCAGAAGAAGACTTACAAAATAAACCCCGCCAGTCCCTGCGCAAACTTCAAGGCAGAATTCGCTTTGATCGCGTCAGTTTCCGCTATCACCCAGAAAGCGATCGCAATGTGCTGGAAAATCTCAGCTTTGAAATCCAGCCAGAGCAAACTGTAGCGGTGGTCGGACGTAGTGGTTCTGGAAAAACCACGTTGTCTAAGTTGATGTTGGGTTTGTATCTGCCAACCGAGGGCAAAATTTTGATTGACGGTTACGACGTGACTAATGTTTCCTTGCGATCGCTCCGTTCCCAAATTGGGGTAGTGGATCAAGATACCTTTTTGTTTGGCGGTACGGTTCGGGAAAACATCAGCATTGCTCACCCAGAAGCCAGCCTCGAAGAAGTTATGGAAGCAGCGCGACTGGCTGGTGCGTCGGAATTTATTCAGCAACTACCAATGGGTTACGAAACCCAAATTGGTGAAGGCGGCGGAATGCTATCAGGGGGACAACGCCAACGCCTAGCGATCGCCCGTGCAATGCTTGGAAATCCCCGCTTATTAATTTTCGATGAAGCCACCAGTCACCTCGACGCTGAATCAGAGCGGATGATTCAGAACAACCTGAAAACAATTCTTCAAGGGCGTACAAGCCTGATCATTGCTCATCGCCTTTCCACCGTACGCAACGCTGACTTGATCCTGGTTTTAGATCACGGTGTATTGAGCGAAAGCGGTACTCACGACGAATTAATTGCCAAAAAAGGTCATTACTTCTACCTGAATCAACAACAGCTAGCGCAGGCTGGTTGAGTCAATAGTCAATAGTCAATCACCCTTTGACTGTGGACTGTTGACTAACTTCCCATCCATGAAATAAAACTATGCCTGACCCATCTCGCAATTCATCATCTGCATTCCCGACTCGGGAGGAAGATGAGTATGAAAGTTACACGCAGCCAAAGGTTAATGCGGAAAATGCTGAGCTAAATTCCCCGTCAGACGCAGCAGATGATACCAAAGATTGGTTTTATGGCACTGAGGAACTGTTAGATGCCTTACCCAGACCTTGGACACGTTCTGTGCTGTATGTGCTCGTTGGCTTCGCGGCGCTCGCCTTACCTTGGTCGATGCTCTCCAAAGTCGATGAGACAGGAAGTGCCAGAGGACGTATGGAACCACTAGGCGCAACGCAAAAATTGGACTCTCAAGCTAGCGGTAGCGTCACGGCTGTGAGAGTAAGAGAAGGTGACACCGTGAAATCGAGGCAGGTTCTGGTTGAACTGGAGTCTGATGTACTGCGAACGGATTTACAACAGGCGCAAGCAAAGCTAGAAGGGCAACTCAATCAGCAGGCACAAGTGCAGCTGATCAAAAAGCAATTACAGATGACAGTTGGGGTTCAGGAGCAACAAAACCAATCCCAAAAATTAGAAAAACTGGCGCAAGTGGAACAGGCACATTCGCAACTTGATGCTCTCAAGAAAACCTATAACTTACAAAAACAGGAAAAACTCGCTAAAGTCAAACAGACACGGCAAGCCGTTTATTCAAGCCTCGCAGCCTCCAAGTTAGCACAAGTTCGTCTCCAAGGTGCTCAGGAAAAAGCACCGAGATACAAAAAAGCTTTTCAAGACGGTGCGATTCCACAAGATCGCTTGTTGGAAGTGGAACAGTCGGTAAAAGAAAACTACCAAAACTTTGTGCAAGCAAAGTCTGAGGTATCACGGGTTCAGTCCACCTTGTCAGAGGAACAAAGCAGTTATCAGCGGAGTATTCATCAAGCTTCGTCGGATATCCAACAAGCCCAACTTCGCTTACAAGAGCAGCAACGTAGCCTAGAGAGCGTGATTCATACAGGTGAACTGGCAGTACTGAAAACGCAGGAACAGTTCAAAGACCTGCAATCACAAATCAGCATGCTGCAATCTCAAATGGCTCAAACCAGAAGCCAGATCAAATCCTTAGCTTTGCAGTTAGAACAACGAGTGGTGCGATCGCCCATTGATGGGGTGATTTTTGAGTTGCCCATTACAAAGCCGGGAGCCGTAGTACAACCCGGTCAGAGGATTGCCCAAATTGCACCCAATAAAACTGCCTTCATACTCAAAGCCAAGATGCCTACCCAGCAGAGCGGTTTCTTGAAGGTGGGAATGCCTGTCAAAGTCAAGTTTGATGCCTATTCCTTTCAAGAATATGGGATCGTGCCTGGGCAAGTCAGTTGGATTGCACCCGACTCGAAAAGTCAGCAAACAAGCTCTGGCAACGTAGAAACTTTTGAGTTGGACATCACCCTCAACCAATCCTACATCCAAACTGGTAACAAACGCATCTCCTTCGCCCCCGGTCAAACAGCAACCGCCGATGTGATTATTCGCCAACGGCGCATGATTGACTACATGTTAGATCCATTTAAGAAATTGCAAAAAGGTGGTCTGGATCTTTAGTCATT